>CAIVFQ010000183.1 GCA_903905285.1 uncultured Alphaproteobacteria bacterium | reverse complement strand
GCAAATTGGAAAAATAAAAAAGCCCATGGTTTGGCTAATTCAAAGCAAGATAAATCTTCTTTATTTTCAATATTATTCCAATTTAGACAATACAGTATTTAATTAAAAAAATATAATTTCTTATTAATTAACCTGTAATTAATATATTATAAAATATACTTTCATCATTAATTATTTTTTTGATGGAATGTAATAATGTCAAAGACGGTATTTGTGCCTTTTCGTGCCTTAAGTTATTTAGGCGCTGTTTTATCCTTAACGACAGCAGAACTTAATACAAAATGTTTTGCTAGTACTACACAAGATGTTTTTTTATCTTCTAAGGCTGGGGAAATTGAAGATTTACTAAAGAAATGCCAAGACTCGCCCCTTGAAGAATTGCCTTGTGATATTGACCCAAAGTTTATTGAATTTTTTCGAACACGGCCTATGGGGCAGAATGATCAACTATTAACGCCGACCTTTGAAGCCTTGAATGCGCATTTTTCTGGTGTTGAAAGGTCGCTGACTGTTCTTGAAGTAGGTGCTGGCTGGGGCAGGCTATCGTTGGCCTTATTAAGCCAACTTCCTCAAATTTCAAGCCTTTATGCTACCGATGTGTGCGAAAATGTTGTGAAAGCGTTACCGGAACATCCACGACTTGTTCGTGGAGTTTTCAATGCAACCCAGATTGACAGCTTTCCCTTTAAAGACCAAAAGTTTGATGCAATTGTTTCAAACGGAGCCGCACGATATTTTAATCAAAGTGACATTTCGGGTTTAAAGCAGCTGTTAAAACCAGGGGGTGTTTGCCTGATTACAGATTTTGTTCCCTTTTTGAAAGCAGACTATCAGGGCGATTATCGCGTTCCTCGTCTTAAAACTTTTTATGCGTTGTGTGAAGCGTACCTTATAAAAAAGGAAGAGAAACCGCCTATGGAGAGTCTTTACCAATTTGGTTGGAACAACTTTAAAACCAGCTTATACGTTATCTCTTTTTGCACCTAGTGTGTGATTATAATAGACCCTGTCTTCATGAAGAGACAGGGTCATATTACCCATTTTCATTTTTGTTAGGTATATGGTAGGGTGCCGGTTTAAAGGGGGCGGTTTTTAATTTTGATAAAACAGCTCCTTAATCATTCGAATTAGGATTACACGATGAATTGGCTTACCAACCTTGTTCGGCCTAAAATCCAGGCTTTTATTGGTCTGAAAAATGAGATTCCCGATAATTTGTGGACAAAGTGCCCAAGTTGCGAACACATGCTGTTTCAAAAAGACTTGGAAAAGAATCTATTTGTCTGTCATCACTGTCAGCATCATCTGCGGCTAGACTTATCCCAACGCTTAAGCATGCTTTTTGATGATGGGAAATACACAGAAACCCCAGTTCCCAGTGTTAAGCACGACCCTTTAAAATTTCGCGACACGAAAAAATACGCCGATCGCCTGAAGGAATACCGCCAAAAAACGCAACGCGATGATTCTGTTGTTGTGGCCTATGGGTTAATTGGCGAACAGCCGACTGTGGTGGCCTGTTATAACTTCGCCTTTATGGGGGGGTCAATGGGAATGGCCGCTGGCCAGGCCCTGGTTACGGCGGCTGATCTGGCTGTTAAAACCGGTGTTCCGTTGATTGCTGTGACAGCGTCTGGTGGGGCCAGAATGCAAGAAGGCATTCTATCATTGATGCAAATGCCCCGTACGGTTATTGCCGTTGAAAAAGTGAAAGAGGCAGGTTTACCCTACATCACCGTGTTGACCGATCCTACCACAGGGGGGGTCAGTGCCTCGTTCGCCATGTTAGGCGATATTGCCTTGGCTGAGCCCGGAGCCATCATTGGTTTTGCAGGCGCACGTGTGATTGAAGAAACCATCAAACAAAAATTACCCGATGGATTTCAAAAGGCTGAATATCTTTTGGCCCACGGCATGGTTGACCAGGTGGTTCATCGTCATGATCTGAAAAAAACCTTAACCCAGCTTTTGAAAATGCTATCAGTTGTCAATAGCTCAGCCATGAAAAGGTTTGCCCGTTCGTGATTGTTGGTATTGGAACCGATTTAGTTGACTGCCGCCGCCTAGAAAAAATTATGGCAAAGCATGGACAGCGGTTTCTAGATAGAGTTTTCACGTTAAAAGAACAACAACGGTGTCAACAACGCCACCAGGCTTTGCAAAGCTTTGGCAAGGTCTATGCCGCGAAAGAGGCGGTCGTTAAAGCCATTGGCAACACCAAAGGCATTCATTGGCGGCACATTGAAATTGGCCATTTACCAACCGGACAACCCACTGTTACCTTGTCGCACCAAGCTTTAATAAATTATAATGCTTTAATACCTGTTCCTATGTGTGGCAAAATAGATTTGTCGTTAACGGACGAACCCCCTTACGCTCAGGCGTTTGTGGTGATTTCAGCAACCCCTTTATTGTAGAGCTTTTATATGGAATTGAGTAAGGACGATAAAATTTTCGGTGTGAACAAAGCCAAATTAAAGAAAGAGACCAGTGGTTTAGCCTGGGCTTTCCTAGTTGCGATGATCATTCGCACTTTCATTTATCAACCGTTTAACATCCCTTCTGGTTCCATGATTCCAACGTTGTTGATTGGCGATTATCTGTTTGTGAACAAATATTGTTATGGCTATTCGCGGCATTCTTTGCCCTTTGGATTGAACATATTTTCAGGACGTGTTCTTGAAAAGGCGCCTCAACGGGGCGATGTTGTCGTGTTTTTCAACCCTAAGCACGATGACTTAGACTATATCAAACGCTGTGTTGGGCTGCCTGGTGATCGTATCCAAGTAACCAAGGGCGTATTGCATATTAATGGCGAAGCCGTAAAATTAGAAAAAATAAAAGACTATCATAGCGTGGATGACAAAGGTCAACTTAAAGTCATTCCCCAATACACAGAAACCCTGCCCAATGGTGTTGCCCATCCTATTTTAAAGGAGAAGCCTTTTGGCATGGGGCGACTTGATAATACCGAAGAGTTTGTTGTGCCAGAGGGCCATTATTTCATGATGGGTGACAACCGAGACAACTCGCAAGACAGCCGGGTACAATCAATGGTTGGATATATCCCAGCTGAGCATATTATAGGGCGCGCTGAAGTGTTATTCTTTTCAACACAAGCTAAATGGTATGCACCTTTGGATTGGCCTTTTGGGTTGCGTTATAATCGTCTTGCCCAGATTATTCGCTAATGTCGGGCCTGCAAGATTTAGAAAAGAAGATTGGCTATACTTTTAAAAGTGAAAGCCTGTTAAAGGCTGCCCTTACCCATTCAAGCATCCGCCCCGGTGGAAAAGACTTTGAACGGTTAGAATTCTTAGGCGATCGTGTTCTGGAATTGGTTGTGGCTGAAGAGCTTTACACCCATTTCACAAAAGAAAAGGAAGGCGATTTAGCCAAACGTCTTTCGGGTCTTGTCTGTCGGGAAGCCTGCGAAAAAACAGCCCAGCAGTTAGAGTTATCAAATTACATTGCGGTTAATGGTGCTGAATTGGGGCCAAGGTCAGCCATTTTAAGTGATGCTGTCGAGGCCTTATTAGGGGCGATGTATCTGGATGGTGGTTTGCCACCCTGTCATCACTTTATTGGTAAATATTGGAAAGATTTGCGCAATCAAACCCTACGCCCACCAAAAGATGCCAAAACATCGCTGCAGGAATGGGCGCAAATGCATGAAAAGGCGGTTCCTTCTTACGAACTTATTGAAACAACGGGCCCTGATCATGAGCCAACTTTTCAGATGCAAGTTTGTGTTCTTAATCACGCCCCTGTTAAAGGCAGTGGTGTCTCTAAGCGTCAGGCCGAACAAAACGCCGCATTAAATTTTTTGGAATATTTAAAGAATAAACAGTCGTAAAGCGAAGCAACTCTCAGCGTCTAAGAGTTGCTTCGCTTTGTTTAAGGACGTGTGGCAAGAAGCAAGGCATTTACTTTTTCACCTGCATTCATGCCATCGAAGAAATGTTCATTTAGGGTTAATTCGGCTAAACGCTGCTTTGAAATCTTTGAAAAGCTTGTAAATGCCTCTACCTTTTGTTTTGCATCCATATCATCGAAAATAACATGATTCGCTTCTAGGAAAGTTAACCCTTCCGCTGAAAGCCTTGCAAGATATCCCAAGGTGCTGTTCTTTTGCGTTGCATTCATACCATCAAGAAGCCTAGTTGGAATGACCCTGATTGCTGCTTCTAATGTATCTTGTTTTAAGGCTTTGGTGGAAAAGATCACTATTAAAGCCAAGGAGTCTATCTTTTTCTCTAGTCTAATGCCTTTAAAAAGATCAGGATGAGAAGCTAAGAATTTTAAAGAATCTTTTGAAAGCTTGGAAAAATTGTCCAAGGCATCAATCGTCTGGGTTTTATCCATGTCATCGAAACGGCCAGGAAAAGCAGCTAAGAATTTTAACCCCTCTTCCTTTCTTAAAATGTTCAAAAGATGATCTAACGCTTTTAATCTTTCCAAGACGCTCATATCTTGGTAATGAAAATCGTTTGTTAAGAAACCAAAAGCTTCTTCTGAAAATCTTACTTTTGAAATTATTGAACAGTATTCGAAAGTTTTCTTACTTTGTTTTACGTCCATAGTGCCCAGAAACTCATAATGATCTTCTAAAAACTCCAGACCTTCCCTTGAAATTTTCGAAAAATCAGTTAGGGTGCTTTGGGCTTGGTCTACATTCATGCCTTCAAAAAGACCAGGGTGAGCAGCTAAAAATGCCAAACCGTCTGGTGAGGTTTGTGAAAGCCTTGCATCGGCGGAGGTTCCTTGTGCAGGGGTCATGGTCGGCAGTGCTTTTTTTATATCACCCTTTAATCTTATTAAGTCCAAAGCTGCAGGTCTCTCGCCTGCAGCTGGCACAGGACTTAGACTGGCGGGGACTGGCATAGCGCTGTCAGGCGATGGGCTTGGCTGTGCCTTTTCCCCAGTCTCCCTTGTTGATGCAGGCGTCGAAGTTAGTCCTGCTCCTAAACCAAGACTTATACTTAGAATTATCAACCTTCTTAGATTCATTTCCATTTTTCTATTCCCTCGCCTGACATGAAAGTATTTTTATACGAACGCCTAACATAAACTTTATTGCAAGGAAGTTAATATTTCGTAAAATTATTTAGCACTTACTTCATTGCGTAATCCCTTAAGCGTCTTTAGATTTACGACCCCAAAGTTTTTTCCACCCGTTGATAACGAACTTTGAGCCTGAATAAATGCGGCTAGCAATAGGTTCCATGTAACCCGCAAGAATACAGAAATTTTTGTCGAAGTCACCTTTATGGTGTCCGCGGTGATGTTCCTTACTTATGATAATTCCATAGTCTTGCAAAAAAGAAATCACTTTATTGCCTTTATACTTTCCATGGGCGGCTGCATGGGCAATTTGAGGCATCATGCTCCACAATCCAGTTGTTATGGCAAGATAAGCTGGCATGTCGTATCCTAAAGCCTGTAATCCTACTGCCCCGCTAAAGGTGCACAAAAGAAACGAATACAAACTATTATTTTGGAACCAAAAACTATCATGCGCCATTCTCCATGGTTCTTGATGATGAGCCTGAAAATCTTCGACTAATCTTTTCAGGGGTTTAGGGGCAGTATCGACATCAATATTATCCAGTGTCATATGCAATATCCCACTGGCCAAATCTGCCAAGAGGTAACTTCCGGCAAGACCAAAGCCTAATGCAGGTGCAGATAAAGTCTGACAAGCATTTGCAAGGCCGATTCCTGATACACTAAGGGTGGCAGCAGTGACAATGAATTGGTCTTCCTGCTCAGATGTCTCCTATCCATAAATAAGGTGCCTCACGACCTTTCGCTGCTATCGGTGCGATTTCTCTCTTTGCTATTAAATCATCTTGTTCACTTAGAGAAGATTCAGAGGCAAGAACTATCCCGTTTGCAAAAACAAGGGTGGCTATATAGAAAAACGTCTTTTTAAAATTAGAGACTTTTAACCATAGATAGTTTTTGATATAATGCCCTGAGGTTTTTTTTAGAAGGAAGGGGCCTAGTTATGGCGAAATGTAAATTTTGTGAGAGCG
>CAIVFQ010000182.1 GCA_903905285.1 uncultured Alphaproteobacteria bacterium | reverse complement strand
GAGGATTCAGAACAACCCGAGGAGCCGAAGTCTTTTGCCTAATTCGAGGCTTTCTCTCAACGAGACGCAAACAGGGGTTTAATATCTTTCATGCCATCCTAAATCCTCAGTTCTGCCCACAATAAACCTGGGTAGTTACCGGAAAAGATACCTAAACCTTCAAAAATCATGATCTTTGGGCGTCCTGGGGGAGGGAAGTCAACCTTTGCGTTACGGTTGCACAAACACACAGGCATACCTCTTTATCATCTAGACAAACATTTTTTCGAATCAAATTGGGTGGAACGTGATTATCAAGAATTTCTAAAAATCCAACAGTCCCTTGTTGAGGGCACATCATGGATCATCGATGGCAATAGCCTAAGATCTTTAGAAATGCGTTATGAACGGGCTGATATTGTTGTGTATTTCAATTACCCTCGGTGGTTTTGTTATTGGCGAATTCTCAAAAGGTTATTCAATAAAAATCCGGAAATTAAGGATCGTGCTGATGGCTGCAAGGAAACGATAGGATTTAGATTGCTTCGTTATATATGGGGCTTTGAAAACCGCGTTTTGAACCAAATTAGACACCTTCAAGAACAATATCCTGATGCCAAGTTCATAGAAATAAAATCCGATAAAGATTTGCGGAAGTTAGAAAATGAATGGATGACACCTGGGGTTTGATGCTAGATTCAGATCTATAATCTCTTACAAATGTTTTATCGGTATCATGAAAATTATCTCTCAATAGCGCCCTGATTCAAAGGGCAACGCGTTTTTCAAAAACCCCCTTTTGATTATTTTGAGAGAATATTTATGACCCATAAACCGATTGAATTCGTCAACGTTAGTCTTTCTTTCCCCCACAAAACATGTTTTGAAAATTTTAACACGACCGTGCCCTATGGCAGTCGCATTGGTATTATTGGCCAAAATGGCAGCGGCAAATCAACCTTGCTAAAAATGCTGCAACGGTTAACAGAGCCCACGGATGGTTGCATCAAAACCCTTCAAGATGTGCGTATCGGTTACGTACCTCAGGTCATAGAGGATTATGAAACCCTCAGTGGTGGTCAGCGTTTAAATGAAGCCTTGACCCGGGCACTTGTCGTTGATCCAACTCTGTTGCTGCT
This sequence comes from uncultured Alphaproteobacteria bacterium, assembly GCA_903905285.1. Taxonomy (GTDB): domain Bacteria; phylum Pseudomonadota; class Alphaproteobacteria; order Paracaedibacterales; family CAIULA01; genus Finniella. Next base: position 1,101 of record CAIVFQ010000182.1, on the reverse strand, counting down.
GGACGAGCCTACAAACCATCTTGATCACAAAAACCGGAAATCGTTGATGCGGATGTTGCGTGCCTTTCCCGGAACATTAATCGTTGTTTCCCACGACACGGAATTACTGCGCCGTTGCGTTGATACTCTGTGGCATATTGATAACGGGCAGATCCATATATTTTCTGGTAATTACAATGATTACAGGCGCGAAATCAGCATCAAAAGGGCGTCTATAGAAAAAGAATTGTCGTCGCTCGACCGTCAAAAGAAGGATGTTCACCAGTCTTTAATGAAAGAACAGGAACGTGCCAAGAAAAGTAATTTACGCGGTGAAAAATCTATTCAAAACCGGAAATGGCCTACAATTGTTTCTGATGAAAAAGCCAGAAGGGCTATTGAAACCTCTGGAAAAAAGAAAAGTTCTATCCGAGATAAAAAGCAAGAGTTAACAGATAAATTATCTGATCTGCGTCTGCCTGAAATCCTCAAACCAAAATTTTCCTTAAACGCGGCAGATATTGGTGATCGGACTTTGGTTTCCATCAGCGATGGGTGTGTGGGTTACAACCAACCGCTCCTCCATAACATCACGCTATCACTTATGGCAGGCGATCGTATGGCAATCTCTGGTGATAATGGCAGCGGAAAATCAACGCTTATCAAAGCCATTTTGGATGATCCCATTGTGACAAAAACAGGAATATGGCACATGCCAAAACCTGGTGATATTGGCGTTCTTGATCAACATTATGCGACACTTAACCCAAATAAAACAGTCTTGGAAACAGTACACGATTTGGCGCCAAGCTGGCCCCATGCCGATATTCGTCGTCACTTAAATGACTTTTTATTTCGCAAGAATGAAGAGGTGAATGCGTTGGTGTCAACTTTATCAGGGGGAGAAAAAGCGCGACTGAGTGTGGCTCAAATTGCAGCCAAAACGCCAAAACTATTGATCTTAGATGAAATGACCAATAACTTGGACCTTGAAACCCGTGACCATGTGATCCATGTGATCCAAGTGTTGAAAGAATACCCTGGAGCCATGATCGTTATCTCTCACGATGATGATTTCTTAAGGGAAATTATTGTGAACACTTATTATATTCTTGAAACAGG
>CAIVFQ010000181.1 GCA_903905285.1 uncultured Alphaproteobacteria bacterium | reverse complement strand
TAAGCCGTAAATACAGCGCCGCCACTCTCAGCCAATATCTTCGTAATAGCCGCCGTCAAACTCGTCTTCCCGTGGTCAACGTGTCCAACCGTCCCAATGTTGCAATGCGGCTTCGACCGCTCAAACTTTACCTTCGCCATACTTCTCGTCCCTAAATTATGCTGTGGTTATTGTCCTTAAAACCTGTTACTTGATCTATGAAACTGGAGCGGGTGATGGGAATCGAACCCACATGGCCAGCTTGGAAGGCTGGAGCTTTACCACTAAGCTACACCCGCATATTTTTTTGGTGGAAGGAGTAGGATTTGAACCTACGTAGACTGACGTCGGCAGATTTACAGTCTGCTGCCTTTAACCACTCGGCCATCCTTCCCCATCACTATGATTTAGGGGATTTTATCTTAAACTGTCAACTATTCTTTAAAATCTGGCTTCATAAAATTTAAATTGATTCTGTTGCCTGTTGCAACCAAACCTCTGTTTGCTCATCAACCCTTGCTGAAAGTTCGTTATAAATTCGGGCATGATAGTCGTTGATCCACTTGATTTCCTGGGCCGTTAACAAGGAAATATCAATGAGATGATGATCAATCGGAACCAGGGTTAAGGTTTTAAAACCTAGAAAAGTCCCGCCTTCATTTTTTTGCACGGGAACAACCAACATGACAGATTCGATGCGAATCCCATATTCACCCGTTTTATAATAGCCTGGTTCGTTGGTCACCAGCATTCCTAGCTGCAACACAGCCCCCTCCCCCCGTTTGCCAATCCGATGGGGTCCTTCATGAACATTCAGATAGCTGCCAATCCCATGGCCCGTGCTATGCTCATAATCCAACCCCACTTGCCAAAGAAACTGGCGCGCAAAAACGTCTAGCTGTTGCCCTGTCGTTCCAGAGGGAAAAACAATTGTTGATAAAGCGATATGTCCTTTTAAAACCCGCGTAAAACGATCTTTTTGTTCGGCTGTTGGTTTGCCAATAGCAACGGTGCGCGTTGTATCGGTCGTACCGTCCAAATATTGTCCCCCTGAGTCAATCAGATAAAGAGAATTTCCACCAATAACAGCACTTGTTGAAGGATCAGGATGATAATGGACAATCGCCGCATTGGGCCCAACAGCAGAAATTGTCGGAAAACTTTCCCCTTGAAAATTCGCCTGTTTTTGACGCTGCTCTAACAAATAATCAGATGCTTTCGATTCTGTTATAGACTGCAGAGGATACGTCCGCTCTAACCACGCCAGAAAATTAATCACTGCCACGCTGTCTCTTTGATGGGTTACCTCAGCTCCTTTTTGCTCAACCTCATTTTTCAAGGCGCGCCCTAAAATACACGGATCAGGTTCATGAAAAACCTTGGCGGTTGCCTTTTTCAAACAATCAAAAACTTTTTGGGGAAGCTGTGAAAAATCAGCCAAAACTTTTTTATCAACAAATGATGAGGCAACATCTAAAAATAGCTGAAAGTTAAACCAAGAGACAGAAGGACCACAGTGAGCACGAACATCGTCTGTAATTTTCTTTAAATCGGTAAATCCCTGCACTTGACCCTGATGATCGATGATGACAAATGCCTGGCAGGAAGGCGTAAAGGGGGTATCGTTTCCGCGAATATTTAACAGCCAGGAAATAGACTCTGGGCAGGTTACGATAAAATAGTCTGCATTCTTTAAATGCATTTCCTCAAGGATAGGCTTTAATTTTTCTTTAAAGTTTTTTCCGCTCCACCGTTCTGGATGCGGCAAAAAGGGATGACAGGACACAGCAGGTCGATCGTACCAAATTTCTTCAACCAAATTTGCATCACAAGATTTTAAAATAATTCCCAATGGATCAAGATGTTTACGGTAAGCAGCAACTTGCTGTACGGTTTGCAACCAAGAATCATACAGCAAAATCCCCCCTTTTGTAGACTGCTGCCCTAGCCATTCTTTAATAGAATCAAAACCACAAGGCTGAACAGAGTAACTATGCCCATCGACTTCTTGATGTGCCTGTAAGGTATAACGCCCATCAACAAACAAGGCTGCCTGAGTCTCTAAAACAATAGCAAGACCAGCTGACCCTTTAAATCCCGTTAACCACTCCAAATGGTGATCACGGTCAGCCATATATTCGCTTTGGAAACAATTGCTGTAAGGCGCCATGGCCCCCCAAGCATTTTGGAGAGAAATCCTTTCGCGTAAGGATTTAAGACGTTGAGAATGCTCTTGCTCCATAACTTTCTTCATAAGCTGATAACCCTTCCGAGAAAATACAGAATTCATAAATTAATTGCAATAAATGCATTTTCACCAAAGTGTCCTTGTAAAAACCATCGAGAGCGTCAGAAGACATAATGTTGATTGTTCGGAAAGATGACCTTTAACGAGATAAGGGGGACGCCCCCCAGATAGAACCCAGAGTGCACGTTTTCCGTATTAACAGAATTTTTCAGACAATCCTAACAGAATACGATCCATCTTTGTTGTACAAGATGAAACGTATTCCCCAGGAATTTAAAGAGTTATTTTTTAGTTTCAAATAACTCGACATCAAAAGTTAACGTTGCATTAGGGGGAATCACTGCCCCTGCTCCTTTAGAACCGTAAGCTAAATGAGCAGGAATAGTTAAAATACGACGACCGCCAACTTTCATGGTCGATACGCCTTCATCCCATCCTTTAATGACTTGACCTATGCCAATGGTAAATTCAAAAAGTTGATTTCTGTCTCGTGAGCTATCAAATTTAGTTTCATCTTCCAGGGTGCCAGTGTAATGAACTACGACTGTATCTTTGGTTTCAGGAGTAGGACCCGTTCCTTCTTTTACATCGATGTATTGAAGACCTGAAGGTGTCGTGACAGTCTTGGGACTACCAGCATTGACTTGATTCAAAACAGGATTCATTGAAAAGGCTACCCCTATTGTTAAATATGCTAAAATTTTTCTCATCAAAAAACACATCGGCTTTTTTAATAAATTAATGTTCAATGTATAATTTTTTCTTAACCATCATGTCAACCGTTGTCATCAATAGCTATAGCGATTTTCCAACCCTTTTGGGATGAACACAATTCAGGTATACTGCGCCAACTGTTATTTTCTTTCGTTGATTATCCATGGCAAAGCGTCGTCTGAAACCACCTAAACGCCAAAATGCGCCTCCCCTGTTTCATGCACAACGGGAATTTTTCCTCTCTTGGAACAAAAAAAGAAAACCCCCTGCTTTTAAGGGAAAGCTTGTCATCCTGTCCCTCATGACAGCTTTCTGTTTAGGGGCATCCATCAACTATGTCTTCCAACAGCAACAGGGAATTGGTTCTTCTTCCTCTCAAAATCAAAGCGTCCCCCTGCATCATACTCAGGCTTGTTTCACGCCCGGACAAGCTTGTTTACCCCTTATTCAACAGGCCTTAGCCGCCGCTCAACAAACCATCCATCTGCAGGCCTATACATTCACTCAAAAGAAAATGACCGACAGTCTTCTTCAGGCTGCCAAACGGGGGGTTAAAGTGATTGTCATTTTAGATAAATCACAGCGCACAGCACGGTTCAGTCAGTACCCTGTTTTGAAGGTGTCTTCTATTGCGGTATTCTTTGACACCAAACCCGCCATTGCCCATAACAAAGTGATTATTATCGATAATAAAATCTTAATCACAGGTTCCTATAATTTTCCCCAAGCGGCCGAAACTAAAAATGCGGAGAATCTATTGATCATCCATTCCCCTGAGTTAGCAGCCCTCTATGAAACCAATTTCCAAAAACGATTAAAGGAATCTAAGAAAGAAACCTTCCCTTCCCCTTCGCGGTAAGTATCTTAAAATAGCCGGCAATAATTATCGTCATCGTATGTCCAACATTTTTAGCTAGTTAAATTTTCTAAAAACTTATTGCTAACCCTATTGCTTGGTGGTAAGTGCTAGGTTAGGCAGGGCAATACGGGAAGCCTTTTTAATGAGGGCATATCCTGAACTACAAGGAGAGTTTTATAGTGGTTTTTCGACGGTTTCTTCTGATAATTTTTCTGTGTATTTTGAGTCTTCAAACTGTCTGCGCCGAAAAGATAAAAGTTTGGCACGGCTTTGGTGGCGAATTGGGCGCTCATTTTCAAACAATTGTCGATGCCTTCAACAAATCCTTGAAGGAAAAAGGACTTTCCTTTGAAATTGAGGCAGAGTTTAAAGGCAGCTATGACGATGTCGTAAAATCTTATCTAAGTGCGCCTGTTGAAGGACGGCCTGACATCGTTCAAGCTTACGAGATGGCAACACGCCTTATGCTTGGAACGAAAGGTCCAGATGGTCACGTGGTCTATATTCCGATTCAGCAAGTTATGACACATTTAGGATCAAAGCTAGACGAAGACAATTTCCTTCCCCAAATTCTCCTTTTTTATCGGGCGGGTGGAATGCAGCTTGCCTCTATCCCTTTTAATGCCTCTACGGTTGTCCTGTATTACAACAAAACAGCCTTAAATAACGCCAAACTCACCCCTATGGCAACGTTTGAACAATTCACCGAGCAAATGGAGCGTCTAAAAGAAGCTGGCGAACCGGTGGGCATTGGCGCTGGTTGGCTATCAGGACACCACATTGATCAAGTTGGTGGACGTCATAACAAGCAAATTGCCACCCATGGTAATGGCGTTGATCACCCCGATGCGCGCCTATCCTTTGATCGGTTTTTCACCTTCCATTTAAAGGCATTGCAGGTCTGGTATAAAAAAGGCTGGTTTTCACTGGACCAAGGCCCAAAGGCAGAACAGGCCTTTGCTGATGGCAAAATCGTTTACTTGTCAAACGGGGGCAACCGGCATTCTGATATAACCAAAGCTGTCGGTGGTAAGTTCGAGATTGGCGTGACCACTTTTCCTTACTGGAAGACTGCTGGAATGCCCTTTAATACCATTGCTTTTAACACCATAGCCGGCGGGGGATCGTTCTGGGTTGCTAATAAAGACCAATCTTGTGAACGTATGAGAATCATCGCACAATTTTTAAGCTACCTAGTCACCCCCGAAGTACAGGCTTTGTGGCAAAGGTTATCGGGATATGTTCCCGTCGTTAAGAACGCCTACGACCTTAACGTAAAACAGGGTTTCTTTAATTCTACAGATTTGGGGGTTCAGGCAGCTAAAACGGCCTATGAATCCTTTTCCAACAATCACCCTGGTGAATTCAGTCGTGGTATTTTATTGAAAAACTTCCCTGACATTCGAAAAATCGAAATCGAACAGATGGAAAAAGCAATCAAAGGTGAGATTGAGGAAGAAGAAGCCATTAGCACCATTCAAACAGAAGGCAATAAGTTACTAGACTCAGCCGAATGAAACGCCGGTATTTTTGTTTGGCAGGGGTTCAGCATAAACGATTTGATATGTTGCCCCCCTTTTGCTAAGCTGGCCTTGTTCGTGCGGTCGTGGCGGAATTGGTAGACGCGCAGCGTTGAGGTCGCTGTGGGGGAAACCTCGTGGAAGTTCGAGTCTTCTCGACCGCACCATTAAGATATAGTAAATTCCCAATACATCAATAGACAACTGCATGAGTTGCATACCCTTTGTCATTCCCGCGCAGGCGGAAATCCAGTTGTATTTTCTCACAAACAATTTCTTAATTGTTTGTGCCCCGTTTTCACGGGGATAACATCCTGCCTATTAATTTAGAAAGAATTCACTATAACCAGTCTATTCAACCGGCATGGCTATTCGTTTATTGTGAGAGAATTGTCTTGAAAAATTAAGACGAAAAAATTGGTCGGGAAGAGAGGATTTGAACCTCCGACATCCTGCTCCCAAAGCAGGCGCGCTACCAGGCTGCGCTACTTCCCGACGACAGTAGACCTCATTTATACCTGAAAAAAACTTAAAAACCAAGACTTGATTTTACATCATTATCAGAAAAAAGGCTGCCTTATAAGACTAGAATAAGGAAGCCCTTTCGCAACGAACAATACAAGATTAATTTATTCAGTCTTTAAGTCTATCCGCCAAAGGACCAAAAGGGCCTGCTGGCAAGAAATCCGCGGGAAGCATCTCTTCCAAGGTGGCAGTGACTTCAGCCAACCCAAAATGGTGGTTGTATTTTTTCATTTTAGTAGGCCAACTTGGATCAAAGTTTTTACTTAATATCTCACGGAATTTATTTGGTGTTGAGACGTTTAAAGTTCCAAATTTATGTTCTTTCAAGGGATATATCTCTTCACCGGTCACAGAATATGTGGGCCAACCTGTTGGAAAAACGTATTGGCCTCCTTTTTTTTCCATCAAAAAAATGTCGCAGGTTACAACTTTCTCTTCCCCCTTTATCTTTGGCATATCAAACCATCTCTCAACTCTCCAACCGCTCCAACCTGTACTAGAGCTACTGCGTAAGTCGAGGTAGTTTGTTGCAAGAGAGTGACATGATCCCCATTCCCCTATTTTTTGTTTAGGCTATAGCGAATCCATTTTTGAGATTGACGATTCCAGCGATGATTTTGAATTTTACGTTATATCGT
>CAIVFQ010000180.1 GCA_903905285.1 uncultured Alphaproteobacteria bacterium | reverse complement strand
TAAGCCGTAAATACAGCGCCGCCACTCTCAGCCAATATCTTCGTAATAGCCGCCGTCAAACTCGTCTTCCCGTGGTCAACGTGTCCAACCGTCCCAATGTTGCAATGCGGCTTCGACCGCTCAAACTTTACCTTCGCCATATCTAAATCCCCTTAAAAAAAACTTATGAACCTTTTGCTTTTATTTCTTCAGCCACGTGTTGTGGAACTTGCTCGTAATGATCAAATACCATTGAAAACTGCGCACGCCCCTGGCTCATCGAACGCAACGTATTAACATAACCAAACATGTTAGCCAAGGGAACCATGGCATTTATCACGCGCGCATTCGCCCGCTGATCCATCCCTGTAACTTGTCCTCTACGACTGTTCAAATCACCGATCACATCACCCATATAGTCTTCAGGTGTCACAACTTCAACCTTCATTATTGGTTCTAGCAATTTTGGCGCACATTTACCAATGCCTTCACGGAACGCGGCCCTTGCTGCAATTTCGAAAGCAAGTGCGCTAGAGTCAACATCATGATAAGCACCGTCGGTCAATGTCGCCTTAAAGTCGATCATTGGGAAGCCAGCAACAACCCCTGTTTCCAAGGCTGAGTTTAAACCTTTTGTCACACCCGGAATGTATTCCTTCGGAACAGAACCACCGACAACTTTGTTTTCAAACACGAAGCCTGATCCAGCGACCAAAGGCTCGAAGGCGATCTTAACACGCGCAAACTGACCCGCACCACCTGATTGTTTCTTATGAGTGTAATCAATTTCAGCTGGCTTAGTAATGGTCTCTCGGTAAGCAACCTGTGGCGCACCGATATTAGCTTCAACTTTATATTCACGCTTTAAGATATCAACCTTAATTTCAAGATGAAGCTCACCCATTCCTTTAATAACAGTCTGACCTGTTTCTTGGTCGCTTGTTACTCTAAAGGAAGGATCTTCTGACGCCAAACGCGCCAAGGCCACACCCATTCTTTCTTGGTCAGCCTTTGTTTTAGGCTCGATCGCAATTTCAATAACTGGATCAGGAAATTCCATTCTCTCAAGAATAACCGGCTTAATAGGAGAGCATAATGTCTCACCAGTCGTGGTGTTTTTCAATCCACATAGCGCAACAATGTCACCAGCACCCGCTTCTTTAATATCTTCTCGGTTATTCGCGTGCATCAATAACATACGACCAATGCGTTCATTTTTGTCTCTGATTGAGTTCAAAACAGTTGTGCCTGTCTCTAATTTTCCAGAATATATACGAACAAAGGTAATTGACCCCACAAATGGATCGGTCATGATCTTAAATGCTAAAGCTGAAAGAGGCTCAGAATCATCATATTTACGAACAATCTCGCCTTCACCATCGACTTCAGTACCAGTAACACTACCAATATCAGCTGGAGAAGGAAGATAAGCAACAATCCCATCCAACAAAGGCTGAACACCCTTATTTTTGAACGCACTACCACACAAAATAGGAACAAACAGACCTCTTAGAACGCCCTTACGGATACAGCCTTTAATTTCTTCAGCTGTTGGCTCTTTACCATCAAGGTAAGCCTCCATAATAGCATCATCAGCTTCAACCGCCATATCAAGCAATTGTGCCCGGTATTCTTGTGCTTTAGCTTTCAAATCAGCCGGAATTTCAACGACGTCAAATTTAGCTCCCAGACTTTCATCGCGCCAAATACTGGCATTCATCTCAACCAAGTCAACGATACCAACAAATTCACTCTCAGAACCAATCGGCAACTGGATAACCAGCGGCCTTGCCCCCAAACGATCAACGATCATCTCAACGCAACGATAAAAATTCGCCCCAACGCGATCCATCTTGTTCACAAAACAAATACGTGGAACCTTGTATTTATCAGCCTGACGCCAAACTGTCTCTGATTGAGGCTCAACCCCAGCTACTCCGTCAAACACCGCAACAGCACCATCTAGAACGCGCAAACTACGCTCAACTTCAATAGTGAAGTCAACGTGACCAGGCGTATCGATAATGTTAATCCGGTGGTCATCCCAAAAACACGTTGTCGCCGCCGACGTAATAGTAATGCCGCGTTCTTGTTCTTGTTCCATCCAGTCCATGACGGCCGTGCCTTCATGAACTTCACCAATCTTATAAGATTTACCGGTGTAATAAAGAACGCGCTCAGTCGTGGTCGTTTTGCCCGCATCAATGTGGGCCATAATCCCGATATTGCGATAATGAGTGAGAGGTGTTGTTCTCGACATAACTTATAATTCCTATCTTACCAACGATAATGAGCGAAAGCACGGTTGGCTTCTGCCATCTTGTGCGTATCTTCGCGTTTTTTTACAGCAGAACCACGGTTATTCGACGCATCGCTTAATTCCGAAGAAACACGCTCTTCCATTGTCTTCTCAGTCCTCTTACGGGCTGCATTTATCAACCAACGAATTGCTAAGGCCTGAGAACGATCCGCCCTTACTTCTGTTGGAACCTGATAAGTTGCCCCACCGACGCGCCGTGATCTTACTTCAAGAGCTGGACGCACGTTTGTCAAAGCTTCATGAAAAATGTCAATCGCATTTCGACCGCCCCTTCCCTGCACACGCTCCAAGGCACCATAGATAATCCGTTCTGCGACAGATTTCTTACCTTCAAACATCAGGCTGTTGATAAATTTAGTTAAAATAGTATCGCCATATTTAGCATCTGGCAGAACTTCTCTTTTAACGGCGGCGCGACGTCTCGACATACTTTATTCCTCTAACTCTATAAAAAGATCTTTATTCAAACTACTTAGGTTTCTTAGCACCATATTTTGAACGGGCTTGCTTACGGTTCTTAACACCCTGGGTATCCAAGCTACCACGTACAATGTGATAACGCACACCAGGTAAGTCCTTTACGCGTCCGCCGCGAATCAAAACGACTGAGTGTTCTTGAAGGTTGTGACCTTCACCAGGAAT
>CAIVFQ010000179.1 GCA_903905285.1 uncultured Alphaproteobacteria bacterium | reverse complement strand
CATATGACACAAGAAGACTTTGATGAAACGATCTTAAACTACAATGAAACTCCAAGAAAGAAACTGATGTGGAAAACTCCTCTTCAGGTCTTTAATGAAAATTTACACTGTGTTGCACTTGCAGCTTGAATGTGGCAGCAAGCAGAAATAATCAAGAGACATTTGCGCAAAGCGGGAATGATTTTTATTCAGGGGAGCCATTAAGAGGTTCAGTTATTTACAAGATTTATAAATTACTCTGGCCCGTTCTTCAAAGGCATTCATCATACGCTGTGTTAATTGGTTGAAAACAGGGGTGCCAAAATGTTGCAGAAATTTATTTTTAAACTCAAAATCAACGGAAAATTTTACCTCTGTTTCGTTCCCTTGTGGGCCAGGCACAAAAGTCCACTGACTGTTTAAGTGTGTAAAGGGTCCCTCCACCCCTTGAATGGTAATAGATTCAAAGGGGGTCAGCTCGACCCGACACAAATATTCATCTTGGAACAAGCTGTTGCCAAAACGCACCCGCGCCTTAAAAAGGTGGGGTGATAAAGGTTCCAGGCGGGTTTGTAAAATACCAGGAATAAACTCAGGGTAGGCCTTAACGTCAGCCACCAATTCGAACAATTGTTCAGCAGAATAAGGCAATTTCTTATGGGTTGAAAACGCTGCCACTATTGCTTCAGCTGTGCCGCCCGGGCATTCCTTAATTTCTCGAAATCAGCCCCAGCATGATAAGACGATCGCGTCAGGGGCGTGGCCGCAACCATCAAAAATCCCTTGCCCCGCGCCATGCTGGCATAGGAATCAAATTCATCTGGCTTGATAAAATCCATAACGGGGTGATGTTTGGGCGTGGGTTGTAAATACTGACCAATGGTCATAAAGTCAACGTTGGTTGCGCGTAGGTCATCCATGACTTGATGGACCTCTGGTTTTGTTTCACCAAGGCCAACCATAATGCCTGATTTGGTAAAGATGGTGGGGTCAAGCTGCTTAACCTTATCTAACAACCGTAACGAATGAAAATAACGTGCCCCTGGCCGAACAGAGCCATATAAACGGGGCACAGTTTCCAAATTGTGATTATAAACATCAGGCTTAGCCCTAACGACGATTTCAAGGGCACCTTCTTTACGCAAAAAATCGGGGGTTAAAACTTCGATTGTCGTTAAGGGTGCCTGTAGGCGAATTTGATTTATCACTTCGGCGAAATGATTGGCGCCACCATCGTCAAGGTCATCGCGATCAACCGATGTTATCACCACGTGGGACAACCCTAACTTTGCGACTGCGTGACCAACCCGCTCAGGTTCGTGCGGGTCTAACAGGTCAGGGCGGCCTGTTTTAATGTTACAAAAGGCACAGGCCCGTGTACATATATCACCCAAGATCATCATAGTGGCGTGTTTCTTAGACCAACATTCACCAATGTTTGGGCAAGCCGCCTCTGCGCAGACCGTATGAAGTTTATGATCTTTTATCAACTTCGCCGTTTCGTGATAGGCGGCCGAAATGGGCGCCTTAACGCGAATCCATTCCGGCTTTTGTAACTTAACCTGAGTTTCGAAGACTGTCACAAATCAACATTTTAATGAATATTCTTTGCCTTTATCCTTATCATATAATTACTGATACAGGAACTAACTACATATACATCGTTCTCCATGCCTCAAATTTTGGTTCAGCTTTTGGCACTAAAAATTCCTTGGGAATCATTGTGGCATTGATAGTGATAGATTTGCTCCTATGGGTTTCACTATCGGCAATAATCGGTTCTAAGATACGGTCTACCACTGTGAAAAGACCGCGCGCACCCATTCCAAGCTCATGGGCTTTTTCGGCAATAAGGTCTAAACAAGAGTCGTCAAAGTCAATTTTAATTCTGTACCCCAACCTCATCAGCATTTCCGCCTCTAAGATAGGGGAAACAGTAGGTGATCTTAAAATTGCAGCCAGCTTTTCTTTTGTCATTCCTTCAAAGCAAATAACTCTTCCAAAACGTCCCATCAATTCTGGCTTCATACCTATTGCGACCAAGTCTTGGGGCGTATAATCCCCCTCTTTTTTGGGTAAGTCTGTGAAGGCGCCCCCACCAATAAAAAGAATTTGCGAGGTTTTAACAGTATGGGTGATTTCCGCATCACCTGTTTTCTGTTTTACTAAATAATCCTTACCTTCTATCAGCTTTAAAAGCTCGGCTTGAACGTCGCTGCCTGTTATGTCTCGTCTACCTTCCGTATCCTTGCAGGATAGTTTGTCTAATTCATCCATGAAAATAATTCCCTTTTGGGCTTTGGAAACATCATAGTCGCACGCTTTAAGCAAGCCTTCTATCATGGAGCCCACACTATCTCCAACATAGCCCGTTCGGGTAAAAGTGCTGGCATCTCCTTCAAAAAAAGGCACCTTTAATAGGTTTGCCAAATGCTGAATGCTTGCTGTTTTTCCGCTGCCTGTTGGTCCCACTAAAAGAACATTCATTTTTCTGAGGGAAGATAATCCCGTTTTTGCTCTCTGAAGCATTTGGTTAATTAACTGTATTTGAAGGTGACGGCTGGCAGAGGCCGCCAAAGCTTGTATAGCTTTTTCTTCGCCAATTACCCTTTTTGATAAGTAGTCCTTTATATCTAAAACCGTCAGTTCTGAAAATTCACCTTTCTCTAATGCACTGTACGCCTCTTTAACAACAGAGAGACTGCTCTTCTCTCCTATTTTGATTTGGCGCAGCCAGAAATGAACAAGGCTTATTGATCGTTGTTAGCTGAGATGGGGAAATTTTCTCTGTTTCTTCAGCCTGCAAAAGGTAAGAATAAAAAACGGGAAGCGTCAAATCCTTGTTGTATGTTTCTACGAATTTTTTAACAACCGCCTTGAATTCGTCCATGTCTTCTATTTCTTTAATGTTGCCAAAGAAAGCCTTATATGCGGCGCGGCCATAAGGAATGACAAGCGTATCCGAAATTTCGTCCCCTCCCTCTTGACTAGCATAAGGGCTGGTTGACAAAAGAAGACTTGTGATTAGTAGACCTTCTGCGTAAGTTG
>CAIVFQ010000178.1 GCA_903905285.1 uncultured Alphaproteobacteria bacterium | reverse complement strand
ACAAGGCAACCCTGTTTTAAAAACAAGGGGGGCTTTTATGAAAACCCAATCACGCACCCGACATATTCGGGTGTTTCTAACTCCACCGTCTTTAGAATAACGAAAAAGGCTTAACAAATCGTTGATGGGGAAACAAAGCTTTTTCATTTTTAATGAGGCTGACCTGCTGAATCCTATTGACCTTATTTTTATCTTGAGTATTATAGGAATCGTTAGCCCTTGTGGCGGAATTGGTAGACGCGGTAGACTCAAAATCTATTATCTGCGAGGATGTGGGAGTTCGAGTCTCCCCGAGGGCACCATCTCATTACACACGTTAAGCATATACTCAAATGACCAGCTATGTCTTAAAGCGCTTGCTGTTGATTATCCCTACTCTATTTGGGATCATGCTTGTCAATTTCATTATCATTCAAGCCGCGCCCGGTGGGCCGGTTCAACAAATCCTTGCCAAAATAAGGGGCGAATCGTCAGACATTGAAAATCGCTTTGGGGGCGGTGGGCAAGAGTTTGGGTTCGATAATGCTTCGTCCTATGAAAGCAGTTACCGTGGGGTGCAAGGTATTGACCCCGCTTTTATCAAAGATCTTGAACGTCAGTTTGGCTTTGATAAACCAGCCTATCAGCGATTTTTTATGATGATTGGCAATTACCTGACCTTTGATTTTGGCAAAAGCTATTTCCGTGATGAAAAGGTTGTCACGTTAGTATCGTCAAAGGTGCCAGTCTCAGCCTCTTTAGGCTTATGGACAACCCTTTTGGTTTATTGTATATCGATTCCCCTTGGCATTACTAAGGCGGTGCGCGATGGGTCACGGTTTGATGTGATAACCAGCGGTGTCGTCATTGTTGCCTACGCTATTCCCAGTTTTCTGTTTGCGTTATTTTTAATTATTATGTTTGCGGGTGGCAGCTTTTGGAGCTTATTTCCCTTGCGCGGGTTAACCTCTGACAACTGGCAGGCTTTAAGCTTTTTGGGCAAAGGGGCCGATTATTTATGGCACCTCGCTCTGCCCATCTTTGCCATGGTCATTGCTGGATTTGCCAAATTGACACTGTTGACCAAAAATTCATTCCTTGAAGAAATCAGCAAGCAATATGTTACGACTGCCCGTGCCAAAGGTCTTAGCCAGAAACGCGTTTTGTACGGCCATATTTTCCGAAACGCTTTGTTGGTTGTAATTGCCGGCTTCCCAGCGGCTTTTATTCATATCTTATTCACATCATCGTTATTGATTGAGGTTTTATTCTCTTTAGATGGGTTGGGCTTACTGGGGTTTGAAGCCGCCATGAGCCGTGATTACCCCGTGATGTTTGGCACCCTTTACATGTTTACGTTGTTAGGTATGGTTTTGCATTTAATTGGTGACTTGCTGTACATGGCCGTAGACCGCCGCATTGATTTAACAGCAGCACGAGGTTAATCGATGAGCCCGTTGATGCAACGCCGGCTTAGGCAATTTAAATCAAACAAGCGTGGTTATGTATCCTTATGTTTGTTTGCTTTGTTGTTTTCTGTCACTTTAATGGCCAAATTTGTCGCTAACGATCAGCCGTTATTGGTTCGATACGAAGGTGAATTTTATTACCCCGTTTTCAAAAGTTATCCTGAAACAACATTTGGGGGCAGCTTTGAAACAGCAACGAACTATCGTGACCCTTTGGTGAAAGGCCTTATTGAATCAAAGGGATGGATCCTGTTTCCCCCCATACCTTATGCAGCCTCGACCGTTAATTACCATTTGCCGACCCCTGCCCCTGCCCCCCCTTCAAAGGAAAATTGGCTAGGAACCGATGATCAAGGGCGTGATGTGTTGGCGCGTTTAATTTATGGGTTTCGTATTTCCATTTTGTTTGGTCTTATTCTAACCTTTGCTGCTGCCATCATTGGCGTGTGCGTTGGGGCCATTCAAGGTTACTTTGGGGGACGGATTGATTTAATTGGCCAACGGATGATCGAAGTTTGGAATGGCCTGCCCATTTTGTATCTGCTGATTATTTTATCCAGCATGATTGAGCCAAATTTCTGGTGGTTGTTGGGCATTATGCTGTTTTTCAGTTGGATGCCTTTGGTTGGCGTGGTGCGTGCTGAGTTTTTTAGAACGCGAGCCTTAGACTATGTGCGGGCTGCCGAGGCATTGGGGGTACCAACACAGCGTATTATTTGGCGACATATGTTACCCAATGCGATGATTGCTGGTTTGACTTATATTCCTTTTATTTTGAATGGGTCAATTGCCACGTTAACGTCGCTGGATTTCTTAGGATTTGGCCTTCCTCCTGGTTCGGCATCACTTGGGGAATTGTTGACCCAGGCCAAAAACAACATTCACGCCCCTTGGTTAGGGTTGACGGCCTTTTTCTCAATTGCATTTCTGTTAAGCCTTTTAATCTTTATTGGCGAAGCGGTGCGCGATGCGTTTGACGCCCGCAAGACGAAGATTTAGCCACTATCCGCAAATGGATTAGGACATCCCTTCTATAAAATCCTTAACCAGCTGGCGCATTATCACAAAATAAGCTTGTGGCCCCTGGGGAACATCATAGCCAATATAATCAATGGATTGGCGTTTTAGGTTAAACTCTGCAGCTAAGTTTTGACTGAACGTGTCATTGAATCCCGGTTCAATGAAAACACAAGCTGGCCGTTGTTCTGGGGGTGTCTCTGAGAGTAACTTTTTTAAACGCAAAAGGTCTTGTGCGTTGGGCGGTAAATCAGGCTCGGCAACCAAGCTGGCTGTCATTTGAAAACCAAAGTACTTGTCAAAATATTGCAGTCCATCATGATAAACAAAATACCCTTTACCCTTTATAGGGGCAAGCATCTGTTTAAGATCACTTTCTAACGCCACAAGTTGCACAAGAAATTCCGACAGGTTCTTTTCGTAAAGAACCTTATGTTCTGGATCAAGATTGATAATTGCTTGGGCAATTGCTTGGGCAATCACCTTTGCATTATTAAGGTCTAACCAAATATGGCCATCATTTCCAGAATGGCTGTGCCCTTCGTGATCATGGTGACAGCCATGATCGTGTTCGTGATCACAGGAAATTCCCTGTTGGCGATATGGATAAAGGGTTAATCCAGGACTTTGACTAAGGCTTAGAATTTTTTCAGGCTTAACTTGTTGATGCAAAGGTTGCTGCCAGCGGCTTTCATATTCTGGACCAATCCAAATCACCAAATCAGCTTGCAAGGCTTGCAATTGTTTGGGACTTAACGCCTGTGTATGGGGCGATTCTTGTCCTGTCATTAATAAGCCAGGCTCTAACACACCTTGGCAAATAAAGGCAACAATGCCATGAATAGGTTTTATGGAGACTTGTATGTTAAGGATACTGGCTGCTTTTGCCGTAAAAGGTAACAAAAACAATCCGATTAGGGCTATATATATAAAACGCTTCAGCATAAAAACCAATTCATGTAATGTTAATTCTTTATTTCTTCGCTGCTTTTTTCTAACTTAGAACCTATCACTAATACTAGGTATTTTTTTATGTCGATCCAATTGACCACCCTTGAAAATGGTCTTCGCGTTATCTCCGATTCTATCCCCACGGTAGAGACCGTTTCTTTGGGTGTATGGCTTAATGTCGGAACACGCCATGAAACAGCCCCTGTGAATGGCATTGCCCATATGCTGGAACATATGGCGTTTAAAGGAACAACACGACGAACAGCCTTGCAAATCGCGACCGAGGTTGAGGCTGTGGGTGGGTATTTAAATGCCTATACCGCTCGCGAGAGCACCGCCTATTATGCGCGTATTTTAAAACAAGATGTGGATTTGGCTGTGGATGTTCTGGGAGACATCTTACAAAACTCAATCTTTGATGCCGTGGAATTTGCCCGCGAACAGTCGGTTGTCTTGCAAGAAATTGGCCAGGCAAACGATACGCCCGATGATATTATTTTTGATTATTATCAAGAAACGTGTTTTCCCAACCAACCTATGGGACGCCCCACCCTTGGCCAGGCAGAGGTGGTTCAAAGCCTGACCCCTGCGATCGTGCAAGCGTATATGAAAGAACACTATGGCGCCCAGCAGATGGTTTTTGCCGCAGCCGGCAATATTGACCATGACCATTTGGTTGATCAGGTGCGCACCCATTTTTCATCACTAAAGCCAAACGGCGTTGTTGAACAGGAACCTGCAGCCTATAAAGGGGGTGATTACCGCCTTGATAAAGATTTGGAACAGGTCCATCTGGTTTTGGGATTTGAAGGGTTTGAATACCAGCATCCTGATTATTATACGGCTTCTGTTTTGTCGACGTTGCTGGGGGGCGGAATGTCGTCACGGCTATTCCAAGAAATCCGCGAGAAACGGGGACTGGTTTATTCCATTTATGCCGCCACCTCAAGTTATTTAGACAGTGGTCAATTTACAATTTACGCTGGCACTGGCCAAGACGAGGTAAAAGATCTGTTGCCCGTTGTTTGTGAAGAATTGCGCAAGTTGCCAAAGACATTGATGCAGGCGGAAATTGATCGGGCGAAAGCGCAACTGAAGGCATCGCTGATGATGGGCCTGGAAAGCACGTCAAATCGGTGTGAACGGTTGGCCAATCAACTGCTTATTTATAAAAGGCCGCTGCCTTCGCAAGAGATTATTCAGGCTATTGATGCTGTTAGTATGGAGGATATAAGCCGCGTCGCGACAAAGGTTTTCCAATCGCCCCCAACCTTAACCGCCTTGGGACCTATTGAACATGTTTTGTCGTTTGAGAAGCTATGCGAACAGCTACAGTGTTAAGGTATCTTTATCTTTTCGGTATTTGCTTAGCCCTATCAGGGTGTGGGGGTGGCGGCAACATTGGCCACAAGCACCCAGTTACAGGCATTTGCAAGTCGTGCAAACCGTATTATGTTCGGGGGTCTTGGCATTATCCCCAAACTCATTATCACTATGATGAAATTGGGCTAGCCTCTTGGTATGGCCCTGGATTTCATGGAAAACCCAAACCCTATGGTGAGTTGTTTAACCAACATGCCATGACAGCTGCCCACAAAACTTTGCCACTGCCCACTATTGTTCTGGTGACCAACTTAGAAACGGGTAAGACCATTAAGGTATTGGTTGATGACCGTGGCCCCTTTGTTTACGAAGGGCGCATCATCGATTTATCGATGGGGTCGGCAAAGGCGCTGGGATGTTACAACAAGGGCATAGGTAAAGTCAGGGTTCAGGCCTTGGTTGAGGAAAGCAAAGCGCTGGCGACTTACTTAACCCGATACGGTTCATCAGGGCGTGACCCATCAGGGCGCACCTGGTGGGATATTTATGAACAAGAAATAGAGGGCCGCCATGGGGACACTGCCTTTAATGCGTCCAATGCACCTTCGCCACCACCAGAGACAACCCCAAAAGAAGTGATGCCCAAGTCGCAGAAACCTGTTTCGATACCGGCGCCTCCCCCTTTGCCAGTTAAATCAGCGCCATCCATTGACAGTCTTTTAAAGACCATGGATTCCCCTGCCCCTGCTGCTCCTAAACCAAAGACGCCAGCCGCAACGGTGCAATCGTATGTCCAGGTTGGGGGGCATTTTGTGCAAAAGAAAAACGCCGAGGCTGTTTTAGAATCAATCACCCCCCACTATGACGCAAAAGTTGTAGAGATTATTCACCCAACAGGTCAAAAATTCTATAGCGTTCAGGCGGGCCCTTTTCCGAATGAAAAGATAGCCCAAGAAGCCTTAAAAAAACCGACTGAGAAAGACCAGCTGAACGCCATTGTAACAGCACAGTAATTCTGAACCTAAAAAGTAATGCCGTATTTTGTCATGATTTCTTGTGCCATTTCGGCATTTTTCTCAAACCCAAAGGCACCCAGACAATATCCCGCAGCTGTTAAATAGTGATAAGCGTACGTGTTATGTTGTTGGGCAAAATCTAGCATGGCCTGCGTATTTTGATCATAACCAAACCGACCTTTAAGCAGGCCACTCATCTTTGCAAAAACAGCCCATTGATGTCCTTCCCTCACGCCTTCTTCGATGATGTCTCTTGCTAAGAAGATGTCTTTTGAATAAACATCGGTTCCTAAATTCAATTGGTGTATTTTTTCAAGAATGGCGTGCTCACTGCCCTCGGCTATTAATCTTTCATTTAACTTCCTGGCTTTTTTAGGGTTTTTTGGATAGCCAAATGATCCGCTTGATAATCGGCTTATTTTTAAATGAATAGCCCATTCACAGTTTTTTCTGACACCTTCAATGATTTTTCTGGCCTGATATTCACCATCTAAGGGGCCTATTGCACTTTTATAGCCAAAATGGCCATGACTCAATCCATTAATTTTTCTGACGATGGCCTGTGTATTATTCTGAGCCACCAACAGTTCATTTAATTTCTTAGCTTCTGCAAGATGGCGCGGACTTCCCCCTTGTGTGACCAACCTGTATATTCTTTCATGCATGGCTTTTGGGATCTTTTTGCCGACGTCGGCGGTTAAGGCCTCTTGTGTGTAACTAGGGTTTGGTGTGTATACCCAAAAAGGTCGGCTGATCATACCTATGGCAGGCTCACTGTCATCAAGACAGGACAGCAGTTCGTTCCAATCTGTCGCGCATGGAGAAGAATTGACGCCAAGAAAAGTCGCTACGGCCTGCCTTAACCATGGTTTATTAAGGTTGACTCGCGTCTCTTCACCTTTATCCACGGCATGTGCAAATGGTAAAAAACCAAGGGAAAGGCAAATCGATGTCAACACCAACGCGGCTGTTGTGAAAGAAAGGAATCGTTTTCCCATGAAACGTCTTTAACAAATAATCTAAATTTAAGATTATTATACCAACACAAATCTTAAAATAAACTTAACTATTGATTCTATTTTATACGAGAATTCGAGGAGCGGACGCCACATTCAAGCTGCAAGTGCAACACAGTGTAAATTTTCATTAAAGACCTGAAGAGGAGTTTTCCACATCAGTTTCTTTCTTGGAGTTTCATTGTAGTTTAAGATCGTTTCATCAAAGTCTTCTTGTGTCATATGTTTT
>CAIVFQ010000177.1 GCA_903905285.1 uncultured Alphaproteobacteria bacterium | reverse complement strand
GTTAAAACTTTCCTGCGAAAATCACGGGAATGGGTCATGGTAGCCAGAGGTTTATGTTAACTGCTATAGTTATACTCAAATTATTCGTTAACTGCTATATGAACTGTTTGGCTTAAACGATTGTGCCGCCGAATTGTTGCTTGAAACCCATACAAGGTTTAATTTTTCAAATAACGTGAACGAAATGCTGAATGTTTTAACACCACGCTTAAATGGCAGAAAAATTTCCCACCAAGACTATGTACAACGATTCGATAAAAACCCAGATCTTTGGTTTTCAAAAATCTACGTATTAAAACGTAAAATAAGAAACTTAGAAAATCTGCTTAACGCCATACCCGGACTGAAACAATTAAAAATCGTAAAACCTTTAAAAAAGCTAGTTAACTGGGTTCGCAATCGTTAAGCCAAATAAAGCCCGCCGTTCACGTTCAAGGTTTCGCCCGTAATATAGGCCGCTGCATCACTGACCAAAAAGCCAACGGCGTGTGCTATTTCATGGGCTTGGGCTAGGCGGCCTTTTGGAATTTGTTCAATGATTTTTTCTAAGATGGGTTGGCTAATCGCCTGAACCATTTCGGTATCGACATATCCTGGTGCAATAACATTAACCGTAATATTTTTGATGGCTGATTCTAGGGCAAGGGCTTTCGCAAAGCCAATAATGCCAGCCTTGGCAGCACAGTAATTGGTTTGCCCCCTTTGCCCTTTTAAGGCATTGACGGACGATATCAGCACCACGCGCCCAAAGTCATTTTCACGCATCGATTCCATGACCGGCTGAACCATATAAAAACAAGAATTTAAATTGGTTTGAATAACTTGCTGCCAATTATCGATGAGCATTTTGTGTAAAAATCCGTCACGAGTGATGCCAGCGTTATGAACCAAAATCTCTATAGGCCCATGTTCGTTTTGAATTTTTTGAACATGATCTTGGCAAGCCTTCGCATCACTGACATCCCATGCCTGTACGACTATATCATGCTGAGCAGCAAAGCTTTGAGCCGCCTCATGGTTGGTATGATAGTTGGCAATAACACGGTATCCCTTTGCCTTTAAATCTTGGCTAATGGCCGCGCCAATGCCCCGCGTTCCGCCTGTAACAACAGCTAGTTTGGTCATAATAACTTCATTTTTTATCATATAATTAGATTCATTTTAGACTAAATTTATAAATATTCCTACTTGATACATCCTTATCTTTTGCTGATTTGCCACAGAGGTGGTATTTTGCTGTAACAATTAAATAACGAACACCTAAGGGGCGTCCTTGTGGCTTTAAACTCAGTTGACTCTTTTGAAGAACCTAACCCGCGTTGTGACAACCGTGTCGAGGCGCCGTCTTTTTGTGTGTTATTAAAAAAAACCAGAGAAAGACAGGGCCTTTCCATTGAACAAGTTTGCCATGCCCTTAAAATCAGAAAATTCTTTATCGAGGCCATTGAAGCAGGCGATTTTGATAAATTACCGGGAATGGTGTATACAGCAGGGTTTATCCAATCTTACTGTAAGCTCTTAAAAATTGACCTTGATGTTGCCAAGAAAGCCTTACAACAAATTGATGGTCAATGCGATATATCACCAGCAACTTCTTTTCAATCAACACCCCCTGTTACCGCCTTTTCCCCTTGGATTATGGGAACGTCTTTAATCGTTAGCTTGGTTTTAATTATGGGTTTTTTGGCGTTTCGATCTGATTTTTTAAAGGTTAATCCCAAACCTGTTTTAACAGTGCCAAGCTCTTTCACGCCCGCCCATGCCGAATTTAACCTTGATATCTTGAAAGAGTCTTTGGTTACCTTTTATGCCCTAGATCAAACGTGGATTCAGCTGGCTGATGCTAAAGGAAAAATTATAGAGACGCGCCTTTTATCACCAGGTGAAGTTTATCAAATTGCCCGTCAACCGGGCCTTTATCTGACAACGGGTAATGGACAAGCTTTAAAGGTATACGATGGCCGTCAGGCTTTGACTTTGCCTGACTCTTCACAGGCTTCCCTGCCACCCTTGGTTCCTGAGAATTCAGATTTGTTAGAGAATTACCCGCTGACAGAGCCTTAAATCCCCCCCGTTTTTATGAGGGGGGTTTGTCATGACGGGTCTTTTGTCGACGGTCTATTAATCTACTTCCTCAACCATAGGACCAGAAGAACTCTTTTGAATCTCCTTAACCGTCCCTACTTCTAGGCATTCTTGTGCCATAAGGGATGCTACGTTTTTTCTTACCTCTTCCTGTGTGGAAAGTTCATTTGCCTTAAGAAATAACACGTTTGCAAGGGATTGCGTCATTGTCATTACCAAGGCGTTACGTGAATGGAACACTCTCAATGCCTCTTCAGAAGCTTCTCTACGACCATCCATCCCCATGGACAGCAACCTTCCCAAAACCCGAGCTCTATAACAGGGCGGAGTTGCTGAAAATATTCCACGATACATACCTGGTAACGTTTCGCATATATTTTCTACCAGGGTCGGTTTTTGTCCCACCCAGTCAACAAGTGAATTTTTAGTATTTTCCGTCTTAGGCCTTTCCAACTCAATCCCTTTCTTAAGAAGGGCTTCATCCTCAGATTTGTACTTTTCTGCGTCTTTAACCATCCGCTCAATGTCAGCACCTGACAATCGTCCTTTGTCGTTGGTGATGGTGATTTTATTTTCCTTGCCCGTTGCCTTGTCTGCGGCAGAAACGTTAAGAATGCCGTTCGCATCAATGTCAAAGGTAACCTCAACCTGAGGCACTCCTCTGAGTGCTGGTGGAATACCCGACAGTTCAAACTTGCCTAATAGGTTATTGCCTTTCGTCATTGCCCGCTCACCCTCAAACACTTGAATGAGTACCCCTGGTTAACTATCTCCATACGTTGAGAAGATGTGGCTTTTCTTGGTTGGTATGGTTGTATTGCGGGGAATTAATGGGGAAAAGACGCCGCCAAACGTTTCAATGCCCAATGACAAGGGGGTAACGTCTAGCAAAAGAACGTCTTGAGCTTCGCTTTTTTCGAAGGGCTCAGTCTCACCGGCCAAAACCGAGGAAATCAGCAATACGCTGACGCCTAAGAAAAACAAACACGAACGCATAAAAATCTCCTTTTAAAAAAACTAAATTAAAAAACCATAAATATAGTGTATTTTGTATTATAGAAAATCGATATTAAGAAAGCATTAATACCTGGAAATACACAGATCACCGCGTCGCCTCGCTCCCCGTGATGACAAAAGTGCTAGCATCAACAGTTTGAAATAACAATTTTGAGGCTTGGGACAAAAAAAACTTTGACCCGGGACAGATTTTCTTGTTAAGAATTGGCATGCAAAAAACAGGATGCTATCATGCAGTAAACGTAAATGAAAGGGAGTTAGAATGGGTCGTTTTGTAGAGTGGACCACTTTTGAAATAGAACAAATGAAAATTGCCTTTTTACAAGGCAAAACCATCAAGGTTATGGCCGAGCAATTGGGACGCACACCAACGGCTTTGAATAAGGCCCTTAGCCGCTTTGGCGTTCGTCAAAGCAATCTTAAACCGGTAAAGGTACCCGCACCCTGCATAGATTGGCGTCGTTATTTGGTGCCTGAAAACGCACCCACCAGTATTGATGATGATCCTATTTTAATTCCTCCTACCCCTAAAGTTAAAAGCAGCTTTTTGATGAACCGTGATTTCTTAAGGGCAACCGATCCACGTTGGGTTACTTTAGAAAAAGTGATTCATTATCTGGAACGACAAGGTCATCGGGTCAAAACAAACGATGCTGCGTTGGATGACTATCAGGTTGACGGCAAACCTGTTAAGGCCAGTTACCTATTGTTATTGGCCAATCGTCTTCGTATTGAAGAAAGCAAGCCCATTTTCATGGTTAGCGAGGTCACATGGTAAATTTAGGGTTCAGAGGCTGTCAGAAAAAAGGGCGCCCACGGCTTGCAAGACCGCTTGTTGATCGGGGAACCCCTGAATTGCAAAACAAGCGCCAAGTTTTGTTAAAATCTTTACGCCTGAACAGTCATCCTGACCTGATGGATCCTTCAGTTTTTGATGGTTGTTATTTGCAGCAGCTTTTTTATCAGGGGAGTTTGAATCAACAACAATTACAAACTGGCTTGTCTGTGCGCAAACTTTACCATCATTGTTTGCGAAGCCAAGGCATCAAAAATCGGCTTTCTTCCTCAAGTGCTCATTGGGATGGCCTAAGGGGAAATAGCCATGATACTTTTGAAAAGGTATACCTTGAAAGAAAATGGTATGCAGTCAAAAAAACTGTTGAAGCGATTGATAATCATCTTTTTTACAATCAAAAAAAAATCGTAACTACCCAGGTTTATTGTGGGCAGAACTGAGGATTTAGGATGGCATGAAAGATATTAAACCCCTGTTTGCGTCTCGTTGAGAGAAAGCCTCGAATTAGGCAAAAGACTTCGGCTCCTCGGGTTGTTCTGAAT
>CAIVFQ010000176.1 GCA_903905285.1 uncultured Alphaproteobacteria bacterium | reverse complement strand
ATTGGTTCGCAAGATTCCGTCGAAGAACAGTAACGGTATCAAGGTCCCTTCAAATGGTCGATATCACAATCGCCATCTTCGCCGCCGTCCACGTCAATAAAACCCTAAAATTTAATGATGCTATCTTTAGTTAAAAGTCTCAAAGAATTTCACAAGATGTTGATGTATTGACAGAATAAAATAATATGAAAAATCTAATTAATGTTTTCTTCATAAAAAATCTCCTAAATATTTTTTAACTCAAACTACAATTGGTTTTAGAAAGTAAATATTTGGTTAACTTTTTGTCTTAATTAAATAACTGGATATCCATCTTTGGCTATAGATTTGTTACCATGCGTGCTTGCCCACCATGTGCCCATATGGTTTTTCCAGACAACATTGTCATATCCAGATAAAACAAGGAGCTTGTCACTTGGTCTTAATGAGCTGTACAAAAATGCTGAGAAGTAAGGTCCATGTGTCCACGGATTACATAAGCCATAACGCTCTTTAAATACTTCGCAGATTTCTTTTTTCACAACACGGACTTTGTCAAGATCAGCCATAAACTTAAGAAATCTAACTATAATTGGGTTGGCTTTTTTTGCGGCTAGAATATTTGTATCGCAATGTGTGTCAAGGGGATTTGGTCCCACAAACTGATTAGTGACCATATCAAAGTTATCTAATAGCGGCGTAATATTAGATCTAAATTCGTAACCAAAATCAGTATATATACCTCCATGTAATTTTAATAATTCTAATCTTAGGACATCACAGGCCATCACATAATATCCCTGCTGCATTAACAGGTCGAAAAAGGAGGCTGTTTCCATCAAATGTTTTACTTCTTTAACCTCTTTAATGTTGATTTTCACAGGAGAAGCTTGCAATTTTTTTATTGCGTCTGGTATTTTCTCTTTGTCTAAGCACCAGAAGAAATGATCCAAGTCAGGATTTCTTTCTACAGATTTAAGGTAAAAATCCACAGCCCATTCTGGCGGTGTTGAAGAACTTTCAGGATTTGTTAGCCAAACTCGGTGAGATACATGTTCTATTGAGGAAGAAGAGTTTGGATTATTTAAAGTAAACAAAGATTTTTTAAAATGATATCTCTTAGCTTTGTTTATATCTTGAATATTGACCGCTAAAAAATTTTTTGCAAAACTTTCTAGTATAGAGCCACCAGGAAAATCTGGGCCTCTAAACAGACGTAGTTCCGGGTATACTGGAGTGCCGTAGGGTCTTTGAAGAAGCGCTGTTAGGTATTCAGGGGCGATATTCCCATCAAACCATAGTGCTTTAGGCTGGGCTGAAGGTGCAGCAGAGGATGGCAAGCTTTTCCAACCAGCAGGCCGTAAAGATTGTACCATACAGTATTCATCTGGGTGATACCCATTGAAACTGTTGGCATCATGCACAACAGGA
Source organism: uncultured Alphaproteobacteria bacterium (assembly GCA_903905285.1). Classification (GTDB taxonomy): domain Bacteria; phylum Pseudomonadota; class Alphaproteobacteria; order Paracaedibacterales; family CAIULA01; genus Finniella. Next base: position 8,590 of record CAIVFQ010000176.1, on the reverse strand, counting down.
AATGGGAAGTCTTCGTAAGGGAATTCCGATTTTGTCATTGAATCCCACTCTTGTGCAGAATCTAAGGGGGCTCTCAAGAAAGAGTCATTGAATTTTAAATTGCTGTCTACGACTTCGTAAATAATTGGATCAGCTGTTGTTTTGTCTTTTTTATAACTTTTTAAACATCCTACCGAGATAGTTGGCGTCTCTAATCCCCTGGTATTGAAAAATAGATTAAAAGTATGTAGGAACGATTTTAGGCCGCTGCCCGTTGCTAAGCAGTCAAAAATAATTACCTTTTTACCCGATAATTTATCGAGAGACTGTCCATGCCAAAATGAGAATAATGCCCCCCTGTCTTGTGTGTTGAAAAGCATCGACGGAATTCTTGGGTTTCCTGGAGATCCTGAAAAGGGCAGGCTATAGAGCTCTGGAATACGATCTAAAGCAGAAAGATCTAGTGAGGATGACGCTTTGGGTGAGGGGGAGCGAAGCAACAGAGAAAGAACTGAATGGAGAAAGTAACCGGATTTTCCAGGAAATACAAAGGCGTCTATTCCCTCATCTCTGGTTTTTTGCAAAATCTTTTTAAGAGTAGAGCTGGCTTCCAACAAAGAAACGTCTGTAAAGCCTGGCAGAGTATAATGCATGTGTTGAAGCTTAAGACTCTGAGTGGTATGTCTTCTTTCAAGTTTTTCGTCGTAAATTGAAAAAGCTGTATCACTGCCATAAAGATCTTTTACAAAATTATCTCTTTGATGTTCAGAGTCATCAAAAAGGAAAGCCGAGTTGAAATTGACACCTTTTGATTTGAGTGTGCTTAAAACTGACGATTTTCTGTCCCAGTAAACTCCTTTATCATATCGACCTGAAGAAAGGAAAATTCGGTCTTCTAGTTTCGCAAAGTGAAATTCACCTTTTTCATCTCTTCCAAAAGTAAGATCTGCTGAAAAATTTTTACCAAATAGGCTAAGTATTTTTATAATGAACTCTAAAGTTTCATACGGACCGCGTCGATCATCATTTTCATATGCTGAAGAAAAAACGACAGTGTTTTCTTTTCTATTTATAGTGTCAACCAGCCAGGAAATATTAGAAACTCTCAAATCTTCCAACCCCAATTCTTTTCTTAGAGACAAATAATCCTCTCGTCTCGGAAATTTGGTCAGAAAACCATCGATATCGACAATTAATAGATTGTGGTTAAAGTTTATTTGGAAATCGTCATTAACAGCAATGTTAGGCCTGTAAGATGTAAAATAACGCCAACAAGTTGCTGGGTTGTCTCTTAAAATTCTTGAATATAAAGATGGATCAAAACTGTCAATTTCTTCATAACCAAGAGCTAATAAGGAATGGTTGGCAGCGCCGACCAGTTCAACAGAAATTCCACCATTTGAGGTTATATTGTGCAGGAAAGCGTCGTCAGTTAAATGTCTTAATCCGGAAACAAAGCTGTCCCATTGATCAACGGAAACTTCCAAACTGTCACCTGGGTTAACTCTTAGTTTTATCTTTTCCAACAATGACACTGATCTTGCTGAGGCGGCATAATTTCGGACCCATACTGAGGGCATTGATTTTCCATCAACGGGTGATACAAAGCCTGTGCCTGTAATACGTTTTTTTTCTCCCGCCTTTAGCATTTCAAGGCGCGTAAGGGTTGCTTCAAGGTCGACAGGTCGGCCTAATGTATTAACAATTTTAACCGACTGAGGCCGTGCCTGATCTAACATTCCGTTGATAATAGAAATATTATCACTAGAGCCGGTTGCTATGGATGCTGTCATTAAAAGGCTGAGTAATAAGCCGCTTTTCAACATGATTCTAAAACCACAATATAAATATAATCCTAATAACTAAGATTCTATATCGTTACTGGTAAATAGATGGTTAATGGAGCGGTGAAAAATTACCTATTACTTATTTTTTTTAAAAAGCGCAAAGCTTGCCTTTTGTTTGCGCTGTAATTATAGTGAATCCATAAAGTCGGAACGTAGCGCAGCCTGGTAGCGCACTATTCTGGGGGGATAGGGGTCGTGGGTTCAAATCCCGCCGTTCCGACCACTTTGTTTTTGATGCCATCTTTGCCGATGGCTATCCACGCCTCGTTGGCTTTTTTAAGCCGTTTATGCGCCAGAACGCTAAACGGAATAAGCCCTAAATACAACAATCCAACCGCTGTTAACGTTAGCCATAATTGGCTGTAAAGCGCCACTAAGGTGGAAAAGACGACTAACATCAACGGTACAACCAACCGGTGGGGAATAATCATCTTCTTCAAAGAAAATGTGGGAATGCGGCTAACCATTAACGCCCCTGTGATAATTAAAAAGCCCGCATAAACGGCCGGTTTTTCCAGAACAGCTATCGGATGATATTGCTGAACGATAAGGGGTAGTAACGCTAAATAACCCCCGGCGGGTGCAGGAACCCCTGTGAAGAAATTATGTCCCCACGTTGGATTGGTGCCTTCAATACTGTGTGTGTTGAAACGGGCCAAACGCAATGTCATGCACACCGTAAAAAACAGACATATTCCCCAACCTATTTCGCCCCATTGATTCAAAATCCGTAAATAAATAATAAGGGCAGGGGCTGCACCAAAACTAAGCAGATCACTAAATGAATCTAATTCGGCGCCAAACCGACTGGCGCTGTTTAAAAGGCGGGCTAAGCGCCCATCCATGGTATCTAAAAATCCAGCAATTAAGATTGACACAATCGCCAAGTCCCACCGTTGTAACAAAGCCATCTGAATGGCGGTCATGCCACAACACAAGGCGCTAATTGTCACCATGTTGGGCACCATGGCCCCTAATGACATCTTGCCTATTTTAGGTTGTCGAAATCGGCTAGGGAATCGATCTCTGAAGGGACGCTTTGCGCCGTTTGGTTTAAAAGTTGGTCGTTTCATTCTGTGTCGCTTTTAAAGAGTAATTCCATGACGGGGAAATTCATCGCTTGTCAAATCAGCCAATATGGTTTCGCCGCCTATCATTCTTTGACCTTCAATCACTAATGGGGCCGTATTCAAGGGTAAATAAATATCAGTTCTGCTGCCAAATCGAATCAGGCCAAAAATTTCCCCTGTTTCAACGGCCTGAGAAGGGGTGGCGTCGCATCGAATGCGTCTGGCAATCAACCCGGCTATTTGGGTGACGGCGATGTCTTGTTCGTCGTTAATGTCAAGAACCAAGGTATTGCGTTCATTATGTTCGCTGGCTTTGTCTAAAGAGGCATTGAAAAACTTCCCCGTATGATAAAGAACTTTTCTTACCTCTGACTTAATGGGAATTCGGTTTAAATGGACATCAAAGACGTTCAGAAAGACACTGATACGAACTCTGGGCTTATCTCCCATTTCCCAATCTGCAGGGGGAACCACTTCTTGAATGGCGACAACTTTGCCATCGGCGGGGCTAACAATCAGTCCATAGCGGTCAGGAACGACACGGGGCGGGTTGCGAAAGAAGTAAAAACACCAAACCGTTAAAACAACCCCCATCCATCCTAAAATTGATGACATAAGAAAAAGGAAAAAGGTTACTACACCAAAAATTCCTACAAAGCGCCACCCTTCAGGGTGAATTGTCCGCAAAATCATTTTAAGCCCATTATAAAAAATTGATTCGACATCATAATAGGAAATTGTAAATGATGCAGCCTAAATTCTGCAGCAAAATTGTTTTACCCCCTTTCTGATGGAAATCTTTGTTTCTTTGAAAATTTGGATTGACGGGGAAGCTGTAATTTCCTATACAGATGGAACACCCCGCTGAACACGGGGTACGATCTTTAAGAAGTGAATAGAGTTGTTAGTAGGTAGCGTTGAGGGGCTTTGGCTTTTGGATGTTATTTACTGACGATGATACGCGAGGGTGAGTATTGTTTATTTGGTTTGGTTACAGGTTCGTGTTGTTTTTAAGATTGGGCGTAAGTTCAGTTTTGAAGGAATGTTAGTTTGTGATTAGGCTGGGTATTTGGTACTTACTTTTAGATAAAATACGCAGTGATAGTAAAGAGAGTTGAAGTCAATTTTAAAAAAATAAGTCTTGTCACCTTTAGTCGGGTGGCAAGTTAATGGATTAAACATGAGAGTTTGATCCTGGCTCAGAACGAACGCTGGCGGCATGCTTAACACATGCAAGTCGAACGGGGTACAGGTGCTTGCACTTGTACTTAGGTGGCAGACGGGTGAGTAACGCGTGGGAACGTACCTTTTGGTTCAGGACAACGGCTGGAAACGGTCGCTAATACTGGATAAGCCCTTAGGGGGAAAGATTTATTGCCAAAAGAGCGGCCCGCGTTAGATTAGGTAGTTGGTAGGGTAAAGGCCTACCAAGCCTATGATCTATAGCTGGTTTGAGAGGATGATCAGCCACACTGGGACTGAGACACGGCCCAGACTCCTACGGGAGGCAGCAGTGGGGAATATTGGACAATGGGGGCAACCCTGATCCAGCGATGCCGCGTGAGTGATGAAGGCCTTCGGGTTGTAAAGCTCATTTGTGGGGGACGATGATGACGGTACCCCACGAATAAGCCCCGGCTAACTTCGTGCCAGCAGCCGCGGTAATACGAAGGGGGCTAGCGTTGTTCGGAATGACTGGGCGTAAAGGGTGCGTAGGCGGTTTAATAAGTTTGGTGTGAAAGTCCTGGGCTCAACCTGGGGATTGCACTGGAAACTATTAGACTAGAGATCGAGAGAGGAAAATGGAATTGCGAGTGTAGAGGTGAAATTCGTAGATATTCGCAAGAACACCGGTGGCGAAGGCGGTTTTCTGGCTCGATACTGACGCTAAGGCACGAAAGCGTGGGGAGCAAACAGGATTAGATACCCTGGTAGTCCACGCTGTAAACGATGAATGCTAGATGTTGGGGGGGCAACCTTTCAGTGTCGTAGTTAACGCGATAAGCATTCCGCCTGGGGAGTACGGTCGCAAGATTAAAACTTAAAGGAATTGACGGGGACCCGCACAAGCGGTGGAGTATGTGGTTTAATTCGAAGCAACGCGCAGAACCTTACCAGCTTTTGACATGGGAAGTATGAGGACCAGAGATGGTTTTCTTCAGTTCGGCTGGCTTCCACACAGGTGCTGCATGGCTGTCGTCAGCTCGTGTCGTGAGATGTTGGGTTAAGTCCCGCAACGAGCGCAACCCTTGCCGTTAGTTGCCATCAGGTTAAGCTGGGCACTTTAACGGGACTGCCGGTGATAAGCCGGAGGAAGGTGGGGATGACGTCAAGTCCTCATGGCCCTTATAGGCTGGGCTACACACGTACTACAATGGCGGTGACAGAAGGGAGCGAAGGAGTGATCTAGAGCGAATCCTTAAAAGCCGTCTCAGTTCGGATTGTTCTCTGCAACTCGAGAGCATGAAGTCGGAATCGCTAGTAATCGTAGATCAGCATGCTACGGTGAATACGTTCCCGGGTCTTGTACACACTGCCCGTCACACCATGGGAGTTGGTTTTACCTTAAGGCGGTGAGCTAACCTGCAAAGGAGGCAGCCGACCACGGTAGGATCAGTGACTGGGGTGAAGTCGTAACAAGGTAGCCGTAGGGGAACCTGCGGCTGGATCACCTCCTTTCTAAGGAAAAGAAACCTCAGCGCTATCTACTAACAACTCTATATCAGGTTCTGGGAAGATAAAGGATCTGAAACGGGCTAGTAGCTCAGTTGGTTAGAGCACACGCTTGATAAGCGTGGGGTCGGAGGTTCAAGTCCTCCCTGGCCCACCACGAGTCTGGGGGTGTAGCTCAGTTGGGAGAGCGCGTGCTTTGCAAGCATGAGGTCATCGGTTCGATCCCGTTCACCTCCACCAAATCGGGCAGGTTTTAGATAGAGGAGTCAAGCACTGGGAAAATACAAAGGTTTAAGTGTATTTTCCTGGTCTTTGACCAAAAGTGATCTTTGAACATTGTAAATAAAGTTTAAATGAAAGCAGTAAGAAGAGTCTAGGTTTAGGTTACGTTTTTATAATGTGATTTTATATTTAGGATTTTTTTATTGTAACATTTCTGACATCAAAATTAAAAAAAACATTCAAGAGAAGAGATGGGGTAAACCTGTTTTTATCTTGGATGTGTAAAGAAGGGATCAAGAGTCAGGGATTAGAGGTTATGAAGTTAAATTTATAATTTTTAGTTTGTTGATTTTTGATTTCTAATTTAACTGAAATCAAGCGCAAAAGGGCATCCGGAGGATGCCTTGGCACTGAGAGGCGATGAAGGACGTAGTACGCTGCGAAAAGCCACGGGGAGGCGCGAACACCCTTTGATCCGTGGATATCCGAATGGGGAAACCCACCACATGTGTGGTATTGTTAAGTGAATACATAGCTTAATGAGGCAAACCCGGGGAACTGAAACATCTCAGTACCCGGAGGAAAGGACATCAACCGAGACTCCGCTAGTAGTGGCGAGCGAACGCGGACCAGGCCAGTCGTAGGAATAAGAGAACCAGAATCTGTTGGGAAGCAGAGCAATAAAGGGTGATAGCCCCGTACGGGCAAAATCTTATTTTTATGCATGAGTAGGGCGGGACACGAGAAATCCTGTCTGAATATGGGGGGACCACCCTCCAAGCCTAAGTACTCCTCAGTGACCGATAGTGAACAAGTACCGTGAGGGAAAGGTGAAAAGAACCCCGAGTAGGGGAGTGAAATAGACCTGAAACCGGATGCCTACAAGCAGTCGAAGCGGTCATAGAATTTATTTTATGATGCGTGACGGCGTACCTTTTGCATAATGGGTCAGCGAGTTAGTATGTGTAGCAAGCTTAAGCCGGTAGGTGGAGGCGCAGGGAAACCGAGTCTGAATAGGGCGATTTAGTTACACGTATTAGACCCGAAACCGAGTGATCTAGCCATGGGCAGGTTGAAGGTACGGTAACACGTACTGGAGGACCGAACCCACCTCTGTTGCAAAAGCGGGGGATGACCTGTGGCTAGGGGTGAAAGGCCAATCAAACTCGGAAATAGCTGGTTCTCCGCGAAATCTATTGAGGTAGAGCGTCGGATGATGACGGCCGGGGGTAGAGCACTGAATGGGCTAGGGGGAGGCGACTTCTACCAAACCCAATCAAACTCCGAATACCGGTTAGTTTAGTCCGGCAGACACACGGTGGGAGCTAAGTTCCATCGTGGAAAGGGAAACAGCCCTAACCGTCCGCTAAGGTCCCCAAGTTATGGCTAAGTGGGAAAGGAAGTGGGAAGGCCAAGACAGCCAGGAGGTTGGCTTAGAAGCAGCCATCCTTTAAAGAAAGCGTAATAGCTCACTGGTCTAGAATTAAGCCGTCCTGCGCCGAAAATGTAACGGGGCTAAAGCCATACACCGAAGCGACGGGTTCTTATTGATAAAATAAGAGCGGTAGCGGAGCGTTCTCTAAGCCGATGAAGGTGATCCTGTGAGGGGCGCTGGAGGTATGAGAAGTGAGAATGCTGACATAAGTAACGATAAACCATGTGAAAGACATGGTCGCCGAAAGTCCAAGGGTTCCTACGCAATGTTCATCAACGTAGGGTGAGTCGGCCCCTAAGGCGAGGACGAAAGTCGTAGTCGATGGGAACACGGTTAATATTCCGTGACCTGGGAGAGAGTGACGGAGGTCGTAAGTTGTTTTGTCTTAATGGATTGACAAGGCGGCGAAGACCTTCCAGGAAATAGCCCTCCCGTATAGACCGTACCCGAAACCGACACAGGTGGACAAGTTGAATATACTCAGGCGCTTGAGAGAATGGTGTTGAAGGAACTCGGCAAATTAACCCTGTAACTTCGGGAGAAGGGGTACCTTTGCTGAGGCAACTCAGCAAAGGTGGCACAGAATTGGGGGTGGCGACTGTTTATCAAAAACACAGGGCTCTGCAAAGTCGCAAGACGACGTATAGGGCCTGACGCCTGCCCGGTGCTGGACGGTTAAGAGGAGGTGTGCAAGCACTGAATTGAAGCCCCAGTAAACGGCGGCCGTAACTATAACGGTCCTAAGGTAGCGAAATTCCTTGTCGGGTAAGTTCCGACCTGCACGAATGGCGTAACGACTTCCCCACTGTCTCCAACACCAACTCAGTGAAATTGGATTCTCCGTGAAGATACGGAGTACCCGCGGTCAGACGGAAAGACCCCGTGCACCTTTACTACAGCTTTGCAGTGGTATTAGGGAAGACATGTGTAGGATAGGTGGGAGCCTATGAAGTGCTGGCGCCAGCCAGTGTGGAGGCATCCTTGAAATACCACCCTTGTGTTCTTTGATATCTAACTGAGTTCCGTATAGCCGGAACCAGGACCCTGCATGGCGGGTAGTTTGACTGGGGCGGTCGCCTCCGAAAGCGTAACGGAGGCGCGCGATGGTAGGCTCAGGTTGGTCGGAAACCAACTGACGAGTGCAATGGCATAAGCCTGCCTGACTGCGAGACTAACAAGTCGAGCAGAGTCGAAAGACGGTCATAGTGATCCGGTGGTACCTTGTGGAAGGGCCATCGCTCAACGAATAAAAGGTACGCCGGGGATAACAGGCTAATCATTCTCTAGAGACCCTATCGACGGAATGGTTTGGCACCTCGATGTTGGATTATCGCATCCTGGAACTGAAGATGATTCCAAGGGTT
>CAIVFQ010000175.1 GCA_903905285.1 uncultured Alphaproteobacteria bacterium | reverse complement strand
TACCAGATGAGACGCACAAATGCAAATCCATCTCTACTAAAATTTTAAGAATACAAACAAGGACTGAAGTCTCTTTCGCCTGAAGGCGAAGGTTTTAACCAATTAGGAGACTATAAACCTTTTCAGCGACGCTGCACAGAACCTTAGGGGGGATCAAACCCTGATTAAGGATCTTGTACGTCGCGTGCTGTAGGCGAGCGGTATGCACAGAGGAAAAACCTTTGGCATATAAGGCACAGGAATAGACGCTTTCCGCCCTTTTTTAAACGTTAAAACAAATCAATATTATTTTAGGAGACCATAATGAAACTCGACATATTAAAGACATCTTTATTAGCAGTTGTATTTGCCTTTGGATGCAATTCCCTTGTACTAGCCAGCGACTCATCATCATCCGACTCATCAGATGATGAAGGTTGCCGCAAACCAAGAACACGCCACTCACGTCATGATGACTGCGGCGGAATTGAAGACAAAACAGCTATTGCACAACAACACGCTGGTACTTATGTAACACAATTTAACACTGGTGTCGCACTACAGCAAACAGCAGCTCTTAGGGGTTTGTACAAAATGTTGGGCATGGAATGCCAAGACAGCAAAATAGCTGCCGGACATGCTTTGTTAGTCATTATTCAAAAAATGAACCCACACCACAAGCCTTGTGAACCCCGTGGAGAGCAATCCTCAACGCCTTCAAAAACAGCGATTAAAGCTTTTAGTGTGACCACAAACATAGAGCTAGATTCTTGCAAAATCGCCAAATTGGTTGAACGCTTTTCAAGAAGCTACAATGAGCACTTATTGTGCAAATTCAAAGCTGAACATGCAGGCGTTAAGGGCCCGATTGATCCACAAGACATAGCAAAACTACAAGCGTCGATGACCACATACAGCAACCTTAGCTATTATGTGAATCTTATCGGTCAATCTGGATTGCAACTTGCCCTTAAAGGCGGCGGCACTTTAGATGTTATGTTTGACCCTTGTTCAAACCCTTGCGCTGGTCTTTGCCCAGAACCGGCTAAACCTTGCAAGCCTTGTGGCGAAGTTAAGCCTTCTTGTGTCGAACGTCGCGTTGACAGAGGAACAGTTCAAGCTATTGATAAAATCATTGGCGCTTTCAAGTGTGGATCGACAACTGAATGTGTTTCAGAGTTGCTGTCTAAAGTTTCAGTATTTGGAACAAAAGAACAACAAGAAACAATTGAAAAAATGATGGGTCGTCACCACCACGGTCGTCGCTAGTCATTTTTTGATTGAACGTATAGAACTTCAATAATTAAGGGGGGCCACAAGGTCCCCCCTTTTTTTAGCCCATTGACCGTATGGGGGGCTGTTGTTAGTCTATACCCAAGAAAATTCTTAAAAATCGATAGCCATGTTTTCCACAACGCTTAAGTTCTATTGCGTCCTATTTGCTTTTATTCTCAGCAGCATATCCCCAGCCTGCGCGCGGTTCCACGGATTATATGCCGGCGCCCATTTGGGGGCTATGATTTTAAAGGGGGAGCATAAATACACGAATGCATCACCTAAAGAAGGTAAAGTGGTTCTTGGTGATATGAGCTATATCGTCGGCCTACAAGGCGGATATATGAATTATTTGATGGATTCCAGAATTGTTATTGGCGCTGAGCTTGGCATTAGTATGCCTGGCCTGAACACCACAAAAGACTTAAAAATTGAAGGGGGCGCCCTTGAGGGTAAGGTTAATATCCGTCACCGTTATAAGTTTGGCCTTGCACTGTTTGGCGGCATGGTCTTAAACCCAAAGGTGATGATATATGTCAAAATAGGACTCGAAAGCAACAAGTTTGATTTAAATTACAGTCGTTTGACGTTTCAAGTCCCAAGCTTTGAAAAGTACAGCGTATCAGTGCGGGGGCTTGTGCCCGGACTTGGTGTTTATTATAAAATAGGCCCAAAACTGTTTGTTGGCGGAGAATACAACTATTCCATAATGAAAAAAATGCAGCCACGCCTGGATACGGTGCCTTTAAACGGAGCCGCCCGTGGCTATACCTTTAGCCCCATTCAACATAGAGTTGTAGCAAGGATCATGCGCGTTTTTTAAGCATTCCTTTTCTGCCATTGAAAGTCCTTGAATCCTGGATGGCCACGCTACGATCAAGATGACAAAGAATCTCTGACAACGCAGACATCCCTAACTAAATTCCCGATTGCAACTTGTCTTAAGATAATGTTTACTAAAATTCTGTATGTTAACGAATTTTTAACGTTATCTTAGCGGTTTTTAAGGAATTACAATGCGTGTTTTTGTTTATAGCGTCCTGGTTGTCATGTTTGGCTTATCCTCTGCTTGGTCTGGTACCTTACAGCAGGCCTTAACCAACACATATAACTGCAACCCAGAATTTAAAGAAAAACAGGAAGCGATCAAAGCCGAACATGAAAAAATTGTTCAGGCCTTAGCTGGTTTTCGTCCCACTATCGACCTGAAAGGGAATATGACGTTGGGTAAGCAGCTCAATTCAGGTAACAGCAAGAATGCAGGCGGCACTGTCTCAGACAAAATCAGCAACACACGCGAGGGCGGAATTGAGCTGCGCCAAAACTTGTTTGCTGGGGGGAGCACCTTAGCCGAAACACGCGGGGCTGAAAATATAATTCGGGCGGCCTGGTCAGGTTTACATTCAGACGAACAAACAGTTTTATTAGACGCAATAAAAGCATACTTAGAGTTGCTTTCTAAATATATTCAGGTTGATTTGCACAAATCCAACAAAGAGGCCTTAGGAAAAAGCCTTGAAGATGCCCAAGAAAAACTGCGCGTTGGTGAAGAAACACGCACGCAGCTGGCGAATGCTCAAGGCCGCTTCGCCGAGGCTGATGCGAAATTGCAAAAAACCGTAGCCGAATTAGAAGGTGCCAAGGCCACTTATGAAAAAGTTACAGGGCTTAAAGCACCCTTAGAAATGACCAAACCAACAGCCTTTCAAGTTTTACCCAAAACGTTAGAGGAGGCTTTGGAAATTGCCGAAGCAGAAAGCCCCGGTATTATCGCAGCTCAATTTGAACACCTAGCAGCCCAGGCCGACGCTGAAAGAATTACAGGCGGTCTTTTACCGAACGTAGATTTTGTGGCATCAAGCACTCGTCAAGAATTTAGAACAGATTCAAATTACCAGGGGAAAGCCTTTCCTGGCAGCAAGGATTACGTTACCAACAACCAAATTTCTGTTCAGGCTAAAGTCCCCTTATATGAAGGCGGGGCTATTCGTTCAAAAAGAAGGAAAGCCCTTGAGGAGGCGTCGAAAAAACGGATTGCTATTGATAGCGCCCGTCGAAAAACCAGAGAACAAGTCCAGCAAGTTTGGCAAAATTATCAAGCCGCTAAAAACAATATAGAAAATTATCAAAAACAAGTCGAAGCCGCCCAAATCAGCCTTGACGGCACCACCCAGGAAATGAACGTAGGCAGCAAAGTTCTGTTGGATGTGTTAAATGCCCGTAACGCTTTACTGCAAGCACAGCTAGATTTGGTCGGCGCCTCAAAGGATTATTGCTTTGAAAGTTATCGTTTATTGGCGGTTATTGGTCGTCTGACTGCTAAGAATTTGAAATTAGAGGTTGATTATTTTGACCCTCAATCCCATTATCAGCAAGTGAGAGACTACTTGTAATATTGAAAGAGGAATAAGAATGGCAAACTTAAGGCGCGAAGAGGAGGGGGAGATGTCAATTGAGGAAATTTTAGCTTCTATTCGCCGATATGTTGGTGACGAACCTCAACCTCAGAGCAAACCTCAAGAGGAAACCCCTCTCGCAGAACCTAAGCTTGATCAATCTTATGTGTCGACCAAAATTGAGGCGGAACAGACGGCCGAAGCTCTAGCTGCCTCTTTATCGATGGGCAAGCCAGACCTCAGAGCCGAACCACTGGCTTTTGACCAAGGTATTGAGCCTGCTCGATATAATAACGCCCCAGAAAATGTAATTCGTTTAACCGAAGCCCATGCCGTCAGACCTGAACCCCAACTGGCCTTAACCCCTGATAATCAAGAAGGGTTGTTATCACCCCAAGCCCAAGCAGCAACAGCGCAATCTTTTGCTAAGTTAGCCGAAGCAACCACCCACGTTCATCATCTGTCTAAGCCTGAACCAGCCAGTCAAACACTTGATCAGCTGATTGCAGACCTGGCACGCCCGATGATTAAACAGTGGCTTGATCAGCATTTACCCCGTTTGGTAGAGTTAACGGTAACTAAAGAAATTGAGCGGTTGACCAAACAACTGCGCTCTGATTAATTGATAGTTTTATGACAGAATCACATACCCTCACGCATCGTCTTGACCGATGGTTAAGACGCAACGAACCTTACCAAAGTTTAAACCTTAGTCAGGCACACATAGAAAAGCTGCTGCGTAACAAAAAGATTTTGGTTAATGGACAAAAGGCCACAGCCAGTACACGCGTTACCGACCAGGATGAAATTTCCTTAGCGCAAGGTCTTGATTTAGAATCTTTGGTCATTGCCGATCGCCAACCACTGGGTGTTGTAAAGCCCTTTCGTTATAACAACGAAGACCTCAATTTTTTAAAAACATTGATTGTCTGGGAAGATGATGACCTGTGTATTTTGAATAAACCCGCCGGTCTTGCCGTACAGGGAGGAACAGGAACACGCTATCATCTTGACGGTTTGCTGCAGTTTTATGGCAAGGGACGACCATTTCGCCTAGTTCATCGATTAGACAAAGATACCAGCGGCGTATTTGTGGTGGCAAAAACATTACATAAAGCGGTTGAACTAGCCCACGCCTTTAAAGAACATCTTGTGAGAAAAGTCTATTGGGCCTTTGTAGAGGGGGTTTTGAGTCCACCCTTTGGATCGATAGATGCTCCTGTTTCCAAGTCATTAGGTCAAAGCTATGAAAAAGTTGTGGTCGATGAAAAAGAAGGCAAGCCTGCGTTGACAGAGTACCGCCTGATTAAAGCCCTTGAAAGAGACGCCACCTGGGTTGAATTATCACCACAGACCGGTCGTACGCACCAGTTGCGGGTGCATTGTTCTCATAAAGGACATCCCATTTGGGGAGATATAAAATATGGTTCCAACGTTAAGGAGCCCTTATGCTTACACGCCCGACAGCTGACCATTCCTGATTCAGAAAGTGGCCGTTCTTTAACGTTCACAGCCCCCCCGCCTGCCCACATGAATGATATTCTTAAAAGATATAAGGTTGATTGGCAAAAGTATTGCTAAAGATGGGTTGAGTTTTTTCTTCTGGGGGAAATTACGGTTTGAGCAGGATCGTGGCTTATGACGGGGCCGACCACAATAGTAGATTTAAGGGAAAAATTCTCTCCTCTTTATTAGCGTATTTTTGGGCAAAATTGTCCCTTATAAGGGCCCCCATCGACCCCAAAAAGCAGCTCCGCAAAACAATTAATAAATTCTGAATGGAGGGGATCAATGGGGAAAAGTAAGCTAGGTCTTCCGCTTGAATACAAAAAACTACCTGAATATTTTGACGCGCACAATGTATGCGATGATACAAATGCAAAAAATAGTGTGATTGAAAAATTACTTGAAAAACATAAGGCTGAAACAGTATTAGACCTTACTTGCGGCACTGGCTCTCAAGTATTTTTTCTTACAAAGAACGGATACAAGATGACTGGAGCAGACTTCAGCCCCGCTCTTTTAAGATTGGCAAGAGAAAGAGCCCTAAGAGAAAAAATCGATGTTAAATTTATAGACGGTGACATGCGCACACTAAAAGTTGGTCATTTTGACGCAGTTATAACCATATTCAACGCCGTTGGGCACCTTACAAAAGCCGGCTTTGAAAAGGCAATGAGAAATATACGCAGAAACTTAAAGGACGGCGGGCTGTATATATTCGACATATTCAATTTGGAGGCTATGACGAACAATGCCGTGGATGATTTTGCAATGGACCTCCATCGATCGGTCAATGACACCAAGATTCACAACATTCAACATTCCGAAATTGACAGAGAAAATGGCCGCCTGACGTCTTACGACAGCTACACCATCCAAAAGAATGCAGGCAAACCAAAGCGATTCAATCATAAATTCTCTCTGCAAATTTACACTGCAAAAGAATTGAAAGAAATGCTAACCAAAAATGGATTTGAAACCATAGGTCAATATGGAATGGATGGATCCAACTTCTTAGAAGACAAAACAACATGCATTCTTACAGTTGCAAGGAAGAAATAGGCTGATGCGCTGGAATGCCCAGTTACTACAGCAGCTTTCCTAATTCTCCGGTCTTATCCAGAGCATATAAATCATCACAGCCACCGATGTGACGTCCATCAATAAAAATTTGTGGCACGCTGGTACGGCCCCCTGTTTTTTGGATCATGGCTTGGCGAAGATCGGCGTCGTTTGATATATCGATTTCCTCAAATGATGCATTTTTCTTAATCAGAAGGGTCTTGGCTTTAACGCAGTAGGGGCAAGAAGATGTCGTGTAGATTTCTATTTTAGCCATGGTTACTTCTTTCAAAAAAATGGTTTAAACTCTTCGGCAACTTGTTGATAAACCTGTCGTTTAAAATCAACAACCAATTCAGTTAACTGATCCCTTTCAACCCATTGCCAACAAGAGAATTCGGGATGAGAATGGGCGTCAATTTGGATATCTTTATCTTCACCTGTAAAGCGCAACAAAAACCACTTTTGCCTCTGGGAATGAAAGCGACCACCCCACAATATAGGTCTTAAATTATCAGGTAATTGGTATTCGTACCAATGTTGGCTTTCTGCAATAACGTGTGCCTTATCGCTGCCGACCTCTTCTTTCAATTCACGAAAGGCTGCCTGCAAAGGCGTTTCACCAGAATCAATACCACCTTGTGGCATTTGCCATCCATCAGAGGCATCAGCAGACGCACGAACTGCATCAATGCGTTGTCCAACAAACACTTTATTGTCAGCGTTAAGCAACATAAGGCCTACGCCCAGCCGATAACCATCAGCGTGTAAGTAAGAAGATGTGAACATTTTAAGACAACCTAATTAACTACTAACAAAGCATAAAGGCTTTTGAACCACGAAGCTAACGAAAAAGATTATTGAAGAGCTTCTCTCAAGGCTCTATTCCCCGGCGTGATGCGCTGGGATGATGAAACAGATGCGACCCTCTTTTTTTTGCAGGTAAGAAAATTTAATATTTTTCTCTTATCCATCCAGTGAAATTCATATTACTAGGAAGGTACCGGATTCCATTACACATAAAGAGGTCACCGTGGCGTTTTTGAGTAGTCTGAACCGCGAGCAAAAAGAAGCCATCGGTCTTTTACAGATTGGTACCTTCTTAGAATACTTCGACCTGATGCTGTATGTGCATATGGCGGTGCTGTTAAATGAATTATTTTTCCCCAAAACCGATCCCCATACAGCATCCCTGCTGGCAGCCTTTGCGTTCTGCTCCACTTATCTGTTGAGACCTATTGGCGCCCTTATCTTTGGCCATATTGGCGACACTATCGGCAGGAAAGCAACCGTCATTCTTACCACCATGATGATGTCCGTGAGTTGTCTCATCATGGCTAATTTACCTACTTATGCCCAAATAGGAATATCTGCCGCTTGGCTAGTCACGGGCTGCAGAATTATACAAGGCTTCTCTTCCATGGGCGAAATCATGGGTGCTCAAGTTTATGTAAGTGAAATAGCAAGGCCTCCCTCTCAATATATCGCTGTTTCTTGCATATCTATCGCCTCTATGGTAGGAGCTGTTGTGGCATTGGCGGTTGCTTCTTTAGTAACCACTTTTAACATGGATTGGAGAATAGCTTTTTGGATTGGTGCTTGTGTCGCTGTTGTAGGCTCTGTTGCTAGAGTTCGTTTAAGAGAAACCCCGGAATTTTTGGCTGCAAAAGCAAAAAAGATTAAAAAGAAGGACCCTTTTCTTATAGAAGAAGACTCTGATAACAGAGCTGGCGCTAAAAACTTTAAGGCTTATTTTTGGAGACTTTTAACTAAAGATAGCATCATTAAATTTTAGAGTTTTATTGACGTGGACGGCGGCGAAGATGGCGATTGTGATATCGACCATTTGAAGGGACCTTGATACCGTTACTGTTCTTCGACGGAATCTTGCGAACCAAT
>CAIVFQ010000174.1 GCA_903905285.1 uncultured Alphaproteobacteria bacterium | reverse complement strand
ATTGGTTCGCAAGATTCCGTCGAAGAACAGTAACGGTATCAAGGTCCCTTCAAATGGTCGATATCACAATCGCCATCTTCGCCGCCGTCCACGTCAATAAAACTCTAAAATTTAATGATGCTATCTTTAGTTAAAAGTCTCTATTTTTCAGTCATTTACGGATGGTGTTCTGCGGGACTTGCATGCCCTAATGGGCCCGTCTTCTTCACCAGCAGGCCCGCAAAGAATAGGCTAAAGAGGCAGCTGAATAACAACGCGCACACCACCGAGGGGGGAGGATCTTAAATAGATTTGCCCCCCGTGGCTGCGAATAGCATCACGGGCAATACTAAGACCAAGCCCCACTCCCCCTTGGTCTAAGTTGCGGGCGGAATCTAACCGGTGAAAAGGTCGGAAGACATTTTCCCGTTCCTTCAGCGGAATACCCGGTCCATCGTCATCTAATATTAACTGCCAATAATGCTGGGACGTTTGAACCTGCAGGTGAACGGTATGGGCATATTTCTTAGCATTCTCTAATAGGTTCGTCAGGCACCTGTTAAAAAGTCCTGTCTTTAGTGACACTGTTAACTCAGCCGGGCACTCAACAGTTACCTGGAAAGTATCGTCTGCAAAGTGTTGTATTAAGTTTTGCATGCTAGAAAGCAAATGAACTTGTTTCATTTCTTCATCACCAGCCCCCCGGGCATAGGTTAAGAACCCTTCAACCATTTGCTGCATTGCTTGAATATCTTGGTTCAAAGCTTGCCGATCAGAGCTTTCAGGCATTAAAGCCAGCTGAAGCTTCATACGGGTGAGCGGAGTTCGTAAATCATGCGACACACCAGCCAACATTTCCAAACGATCAGCCAATTGACGTCGCAACCGATCACGCATCATTTGAAAGGCAAATCCAGCCTGGCGAACTTCTGTTGCGCCCTCTGGCTTAAAGGAAATAATTTCATCACCCTTACCAAAGCTTTCAGCAGCCTGCGCCAAACGGCGAATGGGCCGAATTTGGTTACGCATAAACAAAGACGCAACCAGGAATAGTAAAATAGCTGAGCCCGTCGTCCAAATAAAGACCAACGGCGTTGTACGGCTAAACAAACGTTTGCGCGATAACGTAACTTTTAAAATACCTTTTGAGTTTAAAACAGACACATAAATAAAGTTACTGTCCATGCGCACATAATAAGGAGCCTTTAATTTTTCATCTAAGGCTTCGCCTAAGAATTGATACAACCAACTGTTACGGTGCAACCCTGTTTTGGGCAATGCGCTGCGAGGCTCTAACACCAAGCTCAAACTTAAGTTTTGCTGAGACAAGGCCTGAATCCGTTTAAAATCATCGTCCCGTTCAACCCAGTTGACTACCAGGGCAATATCCCCCGCAATGGTCTCAGACAACAATTTCAAAATAGTTTCAGTATGGCGATCAAAGAAAATATAGCCTAAAACGACCTGCATACAAATTAACGGCGTCACCAAAATAATAAGGGCACGACCAAACAGACTTTTCGGCAAAAACCGTTTTAAAGAACGCAAGGGCCGAGGATAAAAGCTGAGTCGGGACATAGGGCATAAGCCTGTAAGTTTATATATTTACGCAGTGTTAAAATCTTTTGTGATTGCGAGGAACAGAACGACGTGGGAATCTTCTGAAGTCACTGCATTTAGGTATAAAAATAAGTAAGTTTTATGAAAAAATCCAACGTTATTGTTGAACAGCAATCTCTCTTTGGTGCTAAACCCACTTCAGCCTCCACTGTATCTGCTGCCAAACCAGCACCACCAGCTTATAAGCCAGCCCCAACGCTTAACTTATTAGCTGGCATGGATAAGACAGCCTTAAAAGCTGACGGCATTTATTGGCTTAGGATATTAGCCAATCAATACAGTCGTGGTTTACCTGCCGCCCAGGCGAAAAGGAATTGCGCCAAAACCATTCAGGCGGAAATCGCCATCAAGCAAGGAACCACTCCTATTGAGGTCGTTGTTATGGATGCCTTGTTACGGCGAAATTGCGGGAAATAGATATAAGAATTTATTTTTCCATCACATTAAAATCGTAACTACCCAGGTTTATTGTGGGCAGAACTGAGGATTTAGGATGGCATGAAAGATATTAAACCCCTGTTTGCGTCTCGTTGAGAGAAAGCCTCGAATTAGGCAAAAGACTTCGGCTCCTCGGGTTGTTCTGAAT
>CAIVFQ010000173.1 GCA_903905285.1 uncultured Alphaproteobacteria bacterium | reverse complement strand
TGAGTACGACTATCTCTTCTTTGAGGGCTTCTATCTCTTTATCTTTTTTATCCATACAAAACTTATGAATGATTTGAACAAAACTTTAAACACTTTTTTCTTTCCCAACCTGGGTAGTTACCTTTTTAGAAACTCAGCATGCTTTCCCAAGTCAGTATAAAAGTTTTCCGCTATCTGTTCCTCAGATAAGGGGCCATCTTTGAAACGTTCTCCAAATCCAATATATCGGTTATTTCCAACACACACGACGTTCTCACCTGAAGATGCCCCACCGTCAACTATATCAAAGTAGTCTGGTATATTCGTTATGTACACGAAGTGTCCCTTTTCTCGTTTGCGAGTGTCTTGATAAAAACGTTCTTCTCCACTGCCTTTGCCATAAGGCAGCAGCTGATATAACTCAGGTGAAGACAACGCTAACCCTTTATCAATTAATAATAGGTTGACATAGGCCTCAAACGAATTTTTCCCAAGAATTGTTGCTAAAGCAATGCTTCTAACAGCCTTTCCTGCTGCTGTGCATTCAAGGCTTGCTTTATGTAGAACAATGTCTTTTAGGGCAGGGAACATTTGGGAAATATCTTTGCCTTGAAAGACAGCCGTTGGGACATTATGATCCCTCAAAGCAAGAATTTCCCATTTCCAATAGCTAGATCCTATGGAACCTCTTTGATTTTCTTGGCCGTACGTCCAATTTCTATTAATCTCTTGATAAGTTTCTATTGCTATGTGCGCCACTTCAGAATTTATTTCTGCCTGAGTAAGACAATTGGTTTTGTATAAGGCCCTGCCAATTTCGGCTTGTTGTTCTTCAGGGGTTAAGCAATCGGATGCCGATAAAGGGTCTAAAGAAGACAAAAATAGAATTAAAAAAAATCTTTTCATAATAAAAACCGAAGGTATTTAGAATTGATTATGATACTTATATAATTTATTATCTATAAACTTCAAGAAGAAATACAAAATTTCATTTATATAATCTTATGCCGGCGGAGTTTAGATGAGTGAATGAACACCGAAGATCATGTCGGGAAACCCCGTAATCGTTTTATAGGGGATTAGCTATATGCCTCAGCATTACTGGCAAAACAAATACCGTTTTTGTTTATGATGTGAATGGCAACAACAAAGGGAAAATGGTCAGCAGCGTTGATTACGCCAAAAATACCGCTGAGTAGGGGGCGGTTTTTAAAGGGTATCTCTTAATAAATTTCGGAGATACACTAAAGGTAAGACCCATCAATTGCGACGAAATGAAATGCGCGCACTGAAGAAAATTTACAACGAACCAAAAAATCAAATTGGTGCTAAGCCACCTTTGTTCGATCGATTAATGGATGATAATCCGGAAGAAAAAGTTGATCCTTCCCATAAATTATTACTGACGTCTAAACAATTGATTGAATCGATTCAACGGGAAATTTCGGCGGTTCTTAACACCCGCTTAACAGCAAAGAACGAAGACTATGAAGACCTTAGTCAAGACCCCTTAAATTTTGGCCTACCTTCTTTGTTTGGTTTTCAAGATTTTCAGTCGTTTGATGCGTCGAATTCCAGTCAGTGGGGTCGCATTTGTCAACTGTGCCAACAGGCAATCACCACCTTTGAACCCAGGGTCACTGATATACAAGTGAAAGTTGACAAATTTAACAAGCTTAAACAGGCCTTGGAGATTCAAATTACAGGCACCATACACTTGGAAAAGTTTAGGGAAGTTGTCCATTTCCCGATTGTTTTAGACTGCAGCCAATCTCGTTAGGGATAATTTTTTTCAGATAATTTTGATCAATTTCCTATTTGATTTTTTTCTTATAAATGGCGACATAAAAGCCTTTAGAGGCTGAGTACGTTTTTCTCGACTTATTCCCGTAAAAAATATTTATCCATAAAAACCCAGAGTTTTCAATTTCTTTGGTCGTAACCTTAAATCGTTACATCAAACAAGTAATGGTTTAGCATCCGGCACCGCTTGACAATGATAATGGCCTTGTGCCACTATATGTTTGTGGCTGTGAGCCACTTAACTTAGTAAATTGTCTGGGGAGAGTAAAGATGTTTGGCATTAAATTTGTAAAGACTGATCCTTCACTATATTTAATAAAATATAGAAATAGTAAAATATTAAAAGAACGATTCAAGGGCAAGTAACTTCTAAGATTTTTGACGTTCATGCTTTAACAAAAATGTTGAATTACACGCTGAATGAGCAAGGAGAATATAACTCTGAAGATCCAAAAAAATTATCGAAACGGATCGTTAACTTAGTTCAAGTATTGCTTCGTAAAGAATTAGCAAAACTTGATTTAAGAGCAGCACTATCTTCTGCTGATGGTATTACGGAAACGATTCAAAAGGAATTAATTGAATCAAGCTCCCTTAAAATTCTGGGAGTTGAGGTTGTCGGTTTTTCTATTATAGGCATTAAAGCTAACAAGGAAACCTCACGAGCTTTAGAAGCAGAAACAAGAGAAACCTTATTGAAACAAGCGGATGCTGCTGTTTACTTGCGACGCAACGCAGCAATTCAACAAGAACGAATGATCAAAGAAAATGAACTAAAAACTGATATTGCTATTGAAGAAAAAAAGCGCCAAATGCGTGAAGCTGATCTTGCAGGAAAAATTGCCTTAGAGCGAAAAAATGAAGAACTTGTTTCTTTAGCTATGGAAAATAGAAAAAAAGAAGCAGCGGCTAAAGCGTATTCTATTGAAGTCAGCATGGCTGCAATGAGCAAGATCGACCCTAAAACTATTCAAGCTTTGGCTATGGTTGGAATGGACCCTGCTCGACTGATAGCAGCTTCATTCAAAGGTTTAGCTGAAAATGCGGGTAAGATAGGTCAGCTTAATATCTCTCCTGATTTGTTAGCTCAATTATTGGGGTAGAAAAATGCCTAATTTATCAGAAAACAAAATTGTAGTTATCACTAGAAAAACTAGACTTGATGACGTCATCACTAAATTTAATACACTAGATCAAGCCAAATTTTACGTCGAAAACTTGGGGGTAGATTTCAGTGACTATTTGATTGAGGATCAAATATACAAGAGAGCAATTTCTGACGTAGAGCGAGAGTTGCAAAAAATTGGTAGGCTGCAATTACTTGAACGAGCTTATGTTCCCAATTTTATCTTTGGTAAAAATGACATAGTTGTTGTGGTTGGACAAGATGGCCTTGTGGCAAATACGTTTAAATACCTGGATAACCAACCGATTATAGCAATTAATCCCGACCCAACTCGCTGGGAGGGAGTATTGCTTCCCTTTCAAACACACGACGCTGGTGCTGTCGTTAAAGATTTGTTCAAGGCCAAACGAAATCTGAAAGAAATTACCCTTGCAAAAATAGAGACTAATAATGGCCATGTTATGCATGCTGTTAATGATCTGTTTATTGGCCCCAGAAGTCATACATCAGCACGATATGTGATTGAGATGGGGGATAAAAAAGAACAACAATCTTCCAGCGGAATTATTATATCTACGGGATTAGGTTCTACGGGATGGCTTAAAAGTATATTAGCGGGAGCCAGCGGAATTATGCACCAAGAACAAGGAGAAATTAAGCGACCAAAAAATTATCAGGGGTTTGATTGGTCAGCAAATTATCTTTGTTATAGTGTCAGAGAACCTTTTCCAAATAAAACAACGGGTACTGATCTTATATTTGGTTCAATCACAAAAAGTAGCCAAATGACGGTAACATCAATGATGGCGCAAGATGGCATAATTTTTAGCGATGGGATGGAAAGTGATTTTCTTGAATTTAATGCAGGAACAAAAGCGACTGTAAGTGTTGCAGATAAGAAAAGCTATCTAGTTGTGTGAAAGTCAGAAGTTGATATATCATTGGCTCAGTGCCATTATACGGTGATTACTCAACACCAATATCATTGAAATAAATGAAATGAACAATACTGAAGAAGGAAAATCTTTAAAAGAATGCGGTGCTCCAGTTTTTAGTCAACCTTGTGTGGCCGTGGATATTGTGATTTTTACAATCTTTAATGAACAGTTACATGTTTTAACAGTGGAACGTTCGAGCCTTCCTTATAAAGGTTATTGGTCTTTAGTAGGCGGGTATATCGATATTTATCAGGATAAAAATCTAGAGGAAACCGCGAAGCGAAAGCTTGAAGAAAAAACAGGCGTCAAGGCGCCTTACTTAGAGCAGTTTGAAACTATTGGAAATGCAACAAGAGACCCACGCGGCTGATCTGTTACCACAGTCTATTTTGCACTTATACCTTGCGATAGTATTGAATTAAAAGCCGGAAAAGGTTCTGATTCTATAAAATGGTCAAAAATAGAAAATGGAAAAATAAAAGATTCCTTGCCGTTTGACCACGCAGAAATATTGCTGAGATGTACAGAACGTCTAAGAAATAAAGTATTATATACGTCGCTTCCCATATATCTAATGCCTAGGGATTTTACGTTGGGCGAATTACAAAAGGTATATGAAATTATTATTGGCAAGAAAATAGACCATAAATCTTTTCGCAGAAGAATTCTAGGGGTTGATATCTTGGAGGACACAGAACGAACGAGGCAGGATGGGAAAAAACCAGCGAAATTATATCAGTTAAAAGAAATTCACAAGACTCATTTTTTTATGCGTAATATTGAGGCAGCCACGGAATTTTCATGATTTAATGAAGCTTTTTCCTCATACAAGAGCCTGTAGTTATTCTAAATGACAAATCGATAGTCGGCGTTACAAAATTCGCAGATGACTTTGATCTCGCCATCAACGGCCATTTCCAACCGATCTTCCAGGGGGAAGTTATTAATGACTTTTTCAATGCGATCTCTTGAACAAGAACATTTGGCCTGTAAAGGTTTTGGTTCTAACAAATGCAACTGTCGTTCATGAAACAGGCGATGCAAAAGTTTCTCACTGCTTAAAGTGGCGTCTAACAATTCACGCTTGGTTAAGGTTCCCAAGAGACTTAGGTTTGTTATCCAATCGTCTTCGTCTTGTTCTTTTTCTTCAAACGTGCTGCCCGCGTTAAAAGGCAGACGTTGTAGAATAAGCGCCCCGGCCATCAACTGACCTGAGGAAGCGGAAGGTTGACTAAACAGAACCAACCCCGTTGGAATTTGGTCAGATTGGCGGAAAAAGTGGTGCATGCAGTCTGCCAACGTTTCGCCCGTTAATTCGACAATCGCCTGATATCATTCGGCTTGCTGCGCAAGGTCAGCCGTGAATACCATAAATCCTTGGCCAAAGGTGTTCCTCAAAGACGAGGGTTGTTGATTAGCCGTGGGGTCTAACTGGGCATAGGCGCGAACATCCCCCTGCGTGTTGATATCAACAGTCACAAGGCGGATGGGTCCCTTGTGATCAGGTTGGGCCGAAATCTGTAGGGTAAAAATACCATCATATTTGACATCAATCGACAAGGCGGCAGCCAGCGCAATCAACTCAGCGATATATTGGTTAACCAGATCAGGATATTGGTGATTTGCCAAAAGCGTTTCAACCAATGGTCCCAGGCGAATCAAACGTCCCTTAACGTGGGCATGGTCGAGGTAGAAGGGAACAACCCCTTCTATAGACCCCTTGTGAAACTCTACTGTGGCAGGTGATATCATCGTCGCTCCGGTGCTCGAATGCTCATGTACCATTATGTATACTCCGCTTCTGCGCGCCGTATGCTCCTAGCTCTCCCTCAGCCGCAGCGACTTTCGCAAGTAATCTAATTAAAGATGAAAACGAAGAATCTAAGACAGCCATAGTAACAACGCCAACAGGGGGCCAACAATTAAACTGATTTTTAAAATCCGTTTTAACAGCAAAGTTTTCGGAACCTTATTCCTATTACCAGCCCGTTTCATAACGGCGTGGGCGTTATAATAAGTTTTTATTCCATAATGTTCAAAAGACTGGGTCATTTAACTGTACGCTGTTCGACAGGCACAAAAGCCCGTTCAGCGTATCCCTGGTAAAGTTGTCGTGGGCGGCCAATTTTCTGTGTCGGGTCAGCAATCATTTCTTGCCATTGCGCAACCCAGCCAACGCTGCGGGCCAGGGCAAATAATACCGTAAACATAGAGGCTGGAATGCCCATCGCCCGGAAAATAATACCAGAGTAAAAATCGACATTCGGGTACAGCTTTTTCTCAATAAAATAATCATCTTGTAAGGCAATGCGTTCAAGTTCCATCGCCAAATCTAACAGGGGGTCATTTTTGATGCCTAATTCCGACAGGACTTCATGGCAACTTTCACGAATCACAACCGCGCGTGGATCATAGTTTTTATAAACCCGATGACCAAAGCCCATCAAACGGAAAGGATCATCCTTATCTTTGGCCCGTTTAATAAATTCTGGTATGTGCTGTTTGTCGCCAATTTGTCTAAGCATGTTTAAAACAGCCTCGTTCGCGCCTCCATGGGCTGGGCCCCATAAGGCTGCAATTCCTGATGCAATACAGGCGAATGGGTTGGCACCGCTTGAACCCGCTAACCGCACTGTTGAGGTTGAAGCATTTTGTTCATGATCAGCGTGAAGAATTAAAATAAGGTCCATCGCCTTAACCAGCACAGGGTTAATTTTGTACTCCTCCGTGGGCAAACCAAACATCATTCTTAGCAAGTTACCAGAGTAACAAAGGTGGTTCTTGGGATATAAAAACGGTTGCCCCAATGAATACTTATAAGCCATGGCGGCAAAAGTTGGCATTTTGGCAATTAACCGAAAAGATGCTAGCTCCCGTTGCTGCGGGTCGTGTATATCCAAGCTGTCGTGATAAAAGGCTGACAAAGCCCCCACAACGCCAACCATAACTGCCATAGGGTGCGCATCGCGTCGGAACCCTTCATAAAAGCTGCTCATCTGTTCATGAAGCAAGGTGTGCTGATTGATTTGTTTGACGAACGTTTGCCTTTGTTCGGAGATAGGTAATTCGCCATACAGCAGTAAATAGGCAACTTCTAAAAAGTCACAGTTTCGAGCCAATGCCGCAATCGAATATCCCCGATAAAGCAGGCGACCCTTTTCACCATCAATAAATGTAATCGCAGAGGCACAGCTGGCCGTGGCCATGAAACCAGGGTCATAGGTGAACAACCCAGTTTCCTTATAAAGTGACGAGATATCGACAACATCAGGCCCTTCAGTTCCTGACAAAACAGGCAGGTCGATAACCTTGCCCTGAAAGGTAAATTGAGCGGTTTTTGGTTGAGGACTCACTTCGTTAAACCTTGAGTTGTTTAGTTAACGGCTTTTGCATCATGTTTACTGTCACTGGATTGTGAAAATAAAAACTTACTGATTAAGGCTTCGAAACTAATGGCCGATTGCGTATGGGTAATTTCTTCACCCGATTTTAGAAACTGTTCGCTGCCTCCGGGAACTAAGGCGATATATTTTCCACCCAACAGGCTTTCGCTGGCAATTTCTGCGGAAGAATCTTTTGGCAATTGAATTTGGCGTCGCAAGTTCAATGTGACCTTGGCTTGATACGTTTTGGAATCAATTTCAAGGTGTTGCACTGTACCAATTTTGACGCCGCTCATTTTGACGTCGCTGCCTACGTTTATGCCGTCGATACGTTCGAATTGGGCGTACATGACGTAGCCATCCGACCCACCTTTTTGGCTTGCGGAATAAACGGATATAAAAAAGAATCCAGCTACAGCTAAAACAACAGCACCGATAAGCGCTTCAACAAAATTGTGACGCATTGACTAATTTTCCTAAGATATTGATTCGAAGAATAAGGATTAATTTGCGCCCATTATATACCGAAACGACATAAAGATGCCACTGTTGATGCACTAACGTGGATAAGTAACCTTCCCCCCCACTGACAGATTTAAAAGCCCCCGTTGTGGTTGGAAAACTCAAGGGAAGGTTTTGGTGTGATCGCATGGCTAAATAGGCAAACGCCTGGGCCTCTATCAGGTCTCCATTCCAGCCAAAGTCTTCAGTAGTTTGAACGCAAGAAACTTCGCCTAATTGTTTCCTTAAAAACAGGTTATGGCGCCCACCACTCGTTAAGATCAGTGTTTGAATTTCTGGATAAGGCAGCAATGCCTTGAGGATGGCTCTTGCAGTGAGGGCTGTTAATGTTGCGGCCCCATCAGCCGTATTTAACTGTTCACAGTCCCCTAAACAATGATAAAAGGTTTGGCGATCTAATGATTTGGGTAAGTCCTGGTCAAAAAATGGGTGTTGTAGCCATTGTTTAATCAGATGATTTTGGATCGTGCCGCTTGCCGCCATCTCGCCATTTTTATCATAAGAAACGCCTGCTTTTTTTTGCATCCAGTCATCAATCAGTGCGCCGCCCGGCCCTGTGTCACCGGCGTATAAACGTTTGTCGGTGATGACGGTTATGTTGGAAACGCCCCCCACATTGACAAACGCAACCGGCCTTGGCAAATCGTGGGCCAGGGCTTGATGAAAAACAGGCACCAGGGGGGCCCCTTCCCCACCCTCACTCACATCGTTTTGGCGAAAATCATAGACAACCGGAATGCCTAAATCATTGGCCATTCTTTGCCCATCCCCGATTTGTACAGTCTGAGCCTTTGACGTTTCTGTGCGGGGGTGATGAAAAATGGTTTGACCATGAAAACCAACAAGCTGGGGTTGAATGCTGCTTTCGTCAATAAGCTGACGAACCACGCGGGTGTGACGGTCGGTTAAATCTTGTTCTAATGTCGTTTTGTTTGTAGACAAAGGGTTTTGCAACAAATCAAACAAAGCTGCCCGAAAAGCAGGCTCGTAAGGCACGGTTAATCCAGGCCCAAACTCTTCAACCTGAACACCATCTGTTTTGATATACGCAGCATCAATACCATCTAACGATGTGCCGCTCATCAATCCAATCACCCAAATTGATTCCATTTTCAGTCTCACCCATGTTAAAAAGACAGATCATTTTACTTTGAAGTTTTCAATTATGACACTCTATCATTCTGATTTTTTGCATGCCGCGCAAGCCCGTGGATTTATTCACCAAGGAACCGACTTAACGGCCCTTGACCAGTTGATGAAAAAAGAGTGCGTGCCAGCGTATCTGGGGTTTGATGCTACGTCCACCAGCCTGCATGTGGGCAGTTTGGTCGGCATTATGTGGTTACGCCTTTTGCAGAAAACAGGCCATAAGCCCTTGGTATTGATGGGTGGTGGTACCAGCAAAATTGGTGACCCAACCTTTAAAGATACGGCCAGAAAGCTGTTAAACGATGAAGACATCCAACAAAATATTAACGGGATTAGTCAGGTTTTCGCCAAGTATCTTACCTTTGGTTCCAATCAAACCGATGCATTGATGGTTAATAATGCCGATTGGTTGTGTCAGTTGAACTATATGGATTTTCTGCGGGATTACGGTACGCACTTTACCATCAACCGCATGTTAACTTTTGACAGTGTGAAGCTGCGGCTTGAGCGTCAGTCGCCCTTAACGTTCCTTGAATTTAATTACATGATCTTGCAGGCCTATGATTTTCTGCATTTAAATCGTCATTATGGTTGCCAACTGCAACTGGGTGGATCTGATCAATGGGGGAATATTATTAATGGGGTAGAGTTGGTACGACGGCTTGCCGATAAGCCCGCCTATGGTTTGACGACCCCTTTAATCACCGCGGCCAATGGCGCCAAAATGGGCAAAACGTCCCAAGGGGCGGTGTGGTTAAATGCTGACTTGTTGTCGCCTTATGACTATTGGCAATTTTGGCGCAATACGGATGATCGTGATGTGGGGCGCTATTTGCGTTTGTTTACGGAATTGCCTTTGGATGAAATTGCGCGGCTTGAAGCCTTACAAGGGGCTGAAATTAACGAAGCCAAAAAGATTCTGGCTGACCACACCACAACCTTGGCTCATGGCGTTGAAAGTTTAGAAGCGATCCATCATACAGCCTTTCAACTGTTTGAGGGGCAAGGTGAAAATACTGACAGTCTTGTAAAGTTTAGCCTGAATGCAGGTGATTTGCCCGTAGCCATTGATGACCTGTTGGTTAATGCGCAATTGGCTGCTAGCAAGGGCGAGGCTCGGCGTCTTGTTCAGGGCAGAGGTGTTCGTTTGAATGACCAGGTTGTAGAGGATGCGAAAGCATTGATAACGATTGAAGATTTCATGGATGACCAACCAATAAAATTATCAGTGGGAAAAAAGAAACACTTATGGTTAGAATTTAAATCTTAATCTTCATTATTTAAATTCAGTTGAGAGTAGCGCGTATGAAAAAATTTCTTTTGGCTGGCTTAGTATTGTTAAGTTTCTTAAGTTATCGGGCCGAATCTTCAGAGTCTTCAGATCCAATTCAAGAATGTCGTTTACATGTTGGCCTTCCTTCTTCGTCTTTTTCATTCCAAGATTTAGGAGTCGTAGATAGCCTCCTGGTTAGCGGTGATGGATCGCTGATTGTGGGCAATAAATCATCAAAAATTTTTATTATAACCAGCACAGGAAAAAGCCTCTTAGATTCCGAGGATAGTTCTGCTTACGGAATCAATCACGACGGAACGATAATTGTTGGCCAGAAAAGAAGCTATGCATGTGCATGGGTAAAAATGGCTAGTGGATATTCCTGCACACTGTTACGTGATGGAAGCCAAGCCCGGGGCGTTAGTGACGATGGATCAACGATTGTTGGTATGCTCTTTAATTGCGACTCTGCACTTATGAGGCCGTGTAAATGGCAAAGGAACAGCGATGGCCATTATGAACAAGTCTTATCGGATGTGGACAACGACGCTGCAGGTTGGCTCAATGGAACTGACTCTAAGGGGTCCATAGCTGTTGGTACATTACGACCGTTAGGCCATGACTGGGTTTTCCAACAGGCTTGTTCACAAACGCCAAAGGTTGATAGCACAAGCGGTGAAGAATTCTCTGTGTTGAACACAGAGAATTCTCCTTATGGTGAAGCTATTGCGGTAAGCGCCGATGGTACAGTTATCGCAGGAAAATCTCAGCATGGTTTTAGAGATATTCCAGTGGGCCTTGGAGCGAAAAGATTCCCCCTTTATCAGGCTTGTTATTGGACAGGAAATGGGTCTGAACCAAAATTACTTGGTTTTTC
This sequence comes from uncultured Alphaproteobacteria bacterium, assembly GCA_903905285.1. Taxonomy (GTDB): domain Bacteria; phylum Pseudomonadota; class Alphaproteobacteria; order Paracaedibacterales; family CAIULA01; genus Finniella. Next base: position 4,318 of record CAIVFQ010000173.1, on the reverse strand, counting down.
TGGAAGGAGGGGATTTCTTGATTATTTTCTATATTTCCAGAGTCAGGCTCTCGCCTGCAATGGCGATGGAACGGTTATTGTGGGCTCGACGTCATTGGAAGAATATTGTAGAGGTTTCGAAGAGGATTTGGATGCTTTTGTATGGACTGAACAATCAGCCATGCTATCAATTCAAAAATTATTAACTGAACACGGGGTGGATTTAAAAGGCTGGACGTTAACAAAAGCGACAGGCATCAGCAGGGATGGCAAAAAAGTTGTAGGTGTTGGTGTTTTTAATGACGGAACTCGCGGTTGGGAAGCAACAATTCCGATGGTCACGCCTGCTTTGTCGTACAGTCAACGGGTTGGCTCTTTTCTTGTCAATGTTGTAAGAGGCTTACTCCCTGCATCTTTATCTTCTTCATCAACTGTTCACACCGTGGAATCAAGTAAATAGGTCCAGATTTTAATTACAGAGTAGAGTGCTTCGTATATGAAAAAAGTGTTATTTTTTATCATACTATTCGTGATTTTGGTAAATAGTCAGTCTAAATCATCAATTTTAAGTGAGGAACCAGATAAAGCCCGCTTTTCATTTCAAGTCATGTCCTCTAGGTCGGATACTGAATTACGGGAATTTAGGCCCAAAGTCCCTTATGTTTTCTCATTTGATTCAGTTACAGATGCAGGAAGTCCGGTGGGTTCATTAGGTTCAACAAGCTCATTAGATTCATTCAAACCCCATGAACCTACATTTTGGCAACATGCCGAAAGTTCTGACGGTTCTATAACAGTAGGGGCGAAAGAATATACAAAGGTGTTTGTTGTTCCCCCAGAAAAAAGAGTACACAGATATTTCCGTTTAAGCGATGGTCAGTACAAACCGCTTCATGAGGCCTACCTTTGGAGAAATGGAGCTCCAGAGTCTCTCGGTCGCTTAGAGAGTGGACCACAAAGCGTTTCTTTGGCTTGTGATGACAAGGGAAGAGTGATTGTCGGTTCGATACAAGAAGGCTACGGTTTAGACGGTAATGGCGTTGATGCGTTTATCTGGACTCAATCGTCGAGTATGCGCTCTATTCGACAGGTATTGGTTGAAAAGGGTGTAAAAATACCAGATGGTTTTCAATTTATGAAAGCCTCTAACATTAGTGGAGACGGTAAGGTCGTGACTGGAATCGGGAAAAAAGACCATGAGCTTCTTTTCTGGCAAGCCATAATACCTACAGTGACGGCTAGCCCAAACTGGCTGGATCACACTGTCCAATATGCGTATCTCTTTTGTTTAGTTGCCATCAAGCCTATCCACTGGATGGCTAGTTTGAAGGGAAAATGGTGGGCCCGGTAGGACTCGAACCTACGACAACGCCGTTATGAGCGGCGGGTTCTAACCAACTGAACTACAGGCCCAACTACCCCCACGGGTACTGGCTGATATTACACACAAAAAAATGTCAGCCGTCAATAAAAAGCCGTCAAATCTACGGTGCAACCTCATTAAAAATCTTCGCACATCAACGATTTATTAAAAGCTCAAGAAATCCAAGGCTTTCATGGGATAATCTTTTAAATTCTGTCCGCATAGATATCACAAACATCGCTGTAATCATTCTATGGGGGTTGCTAGCTATACTGTACCATCTTACCGAAATCATCAGCCTTAAGGCTAGCACCACCAACCAGGATACCATCAACATTTTCTAAATCTAGAATAGAGGCGTAATTATCAGCCGTTACCGACCCGCCATACAACAGCTTTATGCGGGCACCTAGTTCCTTCTTTAAAAAGGCATGCACTTGCTGAATATCTTCCAGGGCAGCAACAAGACCCGTTCCAATGGCCCAAATGGGCTCATAGGCAACGTAAAAGTCTGATGCCTTATTATCAGGCACAGAGTGTTCGATTTGTTCCTTAAGCACAGACAGGGTCAGCCCCTGTTCCTTTTGTTCCAAAGATTCGCCAATGCAAATAATGGGGGTTAACCCAGCTGTCAGCGCGGCCTGTGCTTTGGCCTTAACAAGCGCGTTTGATTCATGGTGATACTGGCGGCGTTCTGAATGGCCAACCAATACGTAACGGCACCCTGCGTCGTGTAGGTGCTGGGCACTGGTATCGCCTGTAAAGGCTCCTTGAAGGTTGGTGTGGCAGTCTTGCCCGCCCATGAAAAAATTAGGCTGATGCAAAAGGTTATGGGCTGCGGGAAGAAAGACCGATGGCAGACACAAGACAACAATATTTGGTGAATCCTTCATTTGCCAAGCGTTTAGGGCCTGATGCAACAGCCCCAAGCTGCCATTCATTTTCCAATTTGCAACAATCGTTTTCATGACTCTAAAATACCTGCTTCCCTTAATATAGATGGTTTATCCATCCAGTCTTCAGTAACCTTAACAAACAAAAACAAGTGAACAGGGTGACCAAGGTGCTTTTCCATTTCAAGGCGGGCCTTTTGGCTGATGGCTTTAATACGCTGCCCTTGGCGGCCTAAAATAATGCCCTTTTGTGCTGATCTTGCCATCACCACAGCCTGTTGAATTTTGACGCTGCCGTTTTCAAAGTTTTCCCATGTTTCAGTCTCGACATAGGTTTCATAAGGCAGTTCATGCTGCAATTGTAAAACCAATTGTTCCCGGGTGATTTCTGCCGCCCACAATCGTAACGGCAAATCCGTCAGCTGATCCTCTGGGTATAGCCACGGGCTTTCAGGCATTCTGACCGTCAACCATTGCAACAGGTCAGCGACCCCCTCGCCCGTTAAGGCAGAAATCATGAACGTGTCGCTAATTTGCGGGAAGGGGCGAAACTTTTGAATAATCGCCAACAACCGAGAAGGCTCTAGCAAATCAATTTTATTCAAGACCAAAATGACAGATTGATTTTCGCCCAACTGCCTTAAAACAGAGAAACTGCTTTCAAAGGATTTCTGTCGCGAATCAACTATCAATAACACTTTATCAGCGCCTTGGCGGGCCTCAAGCGCTGTTTTGACCATGCTTTTTTCTAACGACCTCTTAGGCTTGAAAATACCGGGTGTATCAACAAAAATCAGCTGGGTTTGTTCCTGAATAGTCAGGCCTAAAATTCGACGGCGGGTGGTTTGCACCTTGGGCGATACAATCGAAACTTTGCTGCCAACAAAGGCATTCACTAACGTTGATTTTCCGGCATTCGGTTCGCCCAAGATGGCAATAAAGCCACACTTTTTAGCAATTTTATCCATTATTTATTTCTTTAGAACTATCTTTTTTCCACCATCGCACAACTGTCCGAGATGTCCAAAAAATACGATTTACAACAAAATTCATACTACCGTTTAAACCACAAAAATTACGATCCAACTTTGTGTGATGTATATGATGGCTTTCTTTATCAAGAAGTAGACCACATCGTTGTAACAGGGTAATAATTTTATTGCCTTTAAGTCTGCCATGCGCACAAGCATGAGTCCAGTTTGTAACAGATGTTAATGCCCCTGTCACAGCAAAAGTAAGAGCACTCAAATCATACCCCATTAGACCAAGTGCAACAGACACTCCAAGAAAAGCATCTCCCACTAAATACATTTCTCTGTTTTGGTACCAAAAACTATCGTAAACAGCCCCTAAGGGTTTTTTATGGTGCGCATGAAAATCATTGCAAATTGTTTTTAACCAAAGTGGCACTTTTTCTGGGTCTAAATTATCTATAATCATATGAATAAAGCCACTTAAAAAATCAGCACTAAGGTAGCCAACAACAGCACCCCCTAAATAATGTGTAAAAGGGGGTTCGTCATATGAATTCTTAGCAATGGATACCAACACACCATAGTGGAGCACTGAGTGAATAAGTTCTTCTGTTTTTTCGCTGCAGCCGAATCAGGGCTTGGTAACATGACGCCCACGGGCAACTTGTGGTGTTTGAGGATTTTCACATCTATATCATCGCCAGCACAAGAAGCATCTTGAATAAGGGAAAACATTAGGACGAACATAGAAATAGCTTTTAAAAAAGAATTAGTCGTTTTCACGGGACTCCCTGTTACATTTACTTGGTTGAATTGGTACACACGGGGGTCAGCCTATCTAAAAAATTCATTAAATTGCAACAGAATTTTTTCTCTCGCCATGCCTTTGAGAATGAAAGAAAAGAATAGTCTGTGTATTTATTACCAAATTAACTCTTTATAAACACTTTATACATTGCTATTTGCTGATAAATTTATTTTTTAGTAAAGGGGTATCTTATGTTTAATTTTAGAGACTTTTAACTAAAGATAGCATCATTAAATTTTAGAGTTTTATTGACGTGGACGGCGGCGAAGATGGCGATTGTGATATCGACCATTTGAAGGGA
>CAIVFQ010000172.1 GCA_903905285.1 uncultured Alphaproteobacteria bacterium | reverse complement strand
GATTCAGAACAACCCGAGGAGCCGAAGTCTTTTGCCTAATTCGAGGCTTTCTCTCAACGAGACGCAAACAGGGGTTTAATATCTTTCATGCCATCCTAAATCCTCAGTTCTGCCCACAATAAACCTGGGTAGTTACCTTTTATTTTTAACCACGTAGCCATAACTTTCGTGTCCTTACCCTGATATTGATAGATTCTATATACTGCCCCCCGAAGTCAAGAACACTGAGCAGCGATTTTTGAGGAAAGGACCACCTGATTTTCTATCTTTTTCTGCTTAGTTTTGGTGATTAATTTGTCAACATTATGTTCCTATGGTTGTTTTCTTTCTTCACACTTTTTATCAGGCTTACCAAAAACCCACTTTGTGGTTATTTTCTTGTCCATCAACCTCATAGGGTCTGAGATTGTTGATGTCTGAATGTTGCCTTTCGTGCTTATGCCAGTGGATATAAGAACTAAATTCTTAATTAGCTTCTGTCACCAATTCATACGTTTTTAAATAGACTTCTTCGTACTTAATCGTCCTCCAAAACTGCCCAATAGGGATGTTATATGCGTCCTTCCAAGGTGTGGGTTCGTGGGTACGAATCCCACCCGGGAAACTGTGTGTCAGACGGAAGTACGTCGTAGTGTGGGCCGGGCAGCGCACTGATCAGGAGGGTTAAGTCCCTCTGGCGCTCGGATGAGAGGGGCGCTATATCCAAAAGTGGTGGTAATGCCTCACTGGCCAGGTCAGAGACCTGGCGGACAGGGTGTCCATTGTGAGGTGGAATCCGAAGGGTATTCGGAGAAACACTGGGCTGTAGTCAAGGAATCCATTCCATTACGAATCGGTTGGCCAAAGATGGGGTAAGGTCGAGCTGCACTTATGGGGGCGAAGGCGTTCTCATTCACCCATCGCGCCAAGGTGTGTGCGATCGGCACGGTGTGGAAGATCAGTGTGTGACCAAGGAATTGGCAGCGAAGCGAGCTGTGGAAGTCAATCGGCAAGGATGTTGGAAATGGAAACTAAACAAGCAAGCAAGTAAGGTCTATGGCAAGTATAAGTTCGTTAGGTTAAAAACCCATAAGCGATAAACCGAGGAGACTTGTTGATTGTCTGAATCCAACAGGAGCAAGTAAGGTTCACTCATTAGTGGACAAAATTTACAAGAAGAACTTGGTGGTGGCTTGGAAGAAAGTGAGAGAGCACAAAGGATGTGGAAGTATAGACGGTCCAAGTATCGAAGAATTTGAGAAAGATGCAGAACCGTATCTTGATCGGCTTCATGACTAGAAAGTACCTACCAAATCCCGTTCTGCAACACCTTATTCCCAAGGTTGGCCAGCCCGGAAAGTTCCGTCCCCTTAGTATACCCCACTATTTTTGACCGGGTATCAACAGGCGATACTCAACCGTCTGGAAGCTATTTTTGAACCGGTGTTTGATGAAGCCAGCTTTGGATATCGGCGAGGAAGGTCAATGAAGGATGCTCTTAAGAAAGTATGGAAGGAGATTGAAGAAGGATATATACCGACCCCCATTATCCAGACCATTAAGCGGCTAATTTTGAGGAGAGATTCATTGTTTTTTTTATGTTCTTTAGCAGCTTAGTTGTTGATGTTGACTTTGTGGAACTGGGCGTAAACCCGATAGGGTTCTCCCCCTTTCCACAAAGTATGTTTATAGAGCCTGTCATAACCTCATAAGGTTTTTGTTTTTTCAGAGAACTGTGTCTTCGATGATGGTTATACCATCGTATATAAGCTGCAATTTCTTCCCGAGCTTCTGGCAAAGTATCGTAGGTCTTTAAATAGACTTCCTCATATTTTAGGGTTCTCCAAAACCTTTCAATCATGATGTTATCAGCCCAGCGACCCTTCCCATCCATACTCACCTGAATACCCCCAAAAGAGATAAAGCATACAGCCATTCCTGGCTTGTAAACTGACACCCCTGATCAGAATTAAGGATCTTGGGCTTATAGCCCGTTTTAATGGCCATTTCCAAAGCCTGAAGACAGTTTTCCGTATCCAATAAATTGCTTAAATGCCATCCCATCACACACCGGCTGATAACATCAATCAAAGCCGTCAAATACACAAAACCCTT
>CAIVFQ010000171.1 GCA_903905285.1 uncultured Alphaproteobacteria bacterium | reverse complement strand
GGGTATAGTCAATTCAAGGGTAAATACTTTTCTCTTCAGCTATAGCCCGTCTCCTATAAAATGATTACAGCGTCGCCCTGCTGGCTAAAGTCAGAGAGGGGTCGTTTTTTTGGTCTAAGTATGATATGACATCGAACATCTGTCGATTATCAACAAACCAAGGAATGTTCGTTTCATGAAGTTGTCATTAGAAAAAGGTTTATTTTTAAAAGCATTGTCCCATGGCCAAAGTGTCGTTGAAAAACGGACGACGGTTCCTATTCTTAGTCACGTTCTTTTAACGGCTTCTAACCTGGGTTTATCGATTACAGCGACAGATATGGACATGGCGCTGATTGAAACCATTCCGGCGCAAACGGTCGTTTCAGGGTCTATTTGTGTGTCGGCCCACTTGATTCACGATATCGTCCGAAAATTAAGCGATCGATCTGTGATTGACCTAGAGGTTAATGATGCCACGGGCCAACTTGTGGTTACGTCGGGTCGTTCGCGTTTCGAATTGCCGTGTTTGCCCAGTGAAGATTTCCCTCAATTAACCCAAGGCCAACTAACGCACCGGTTTAGTTTACCAGCCCCTGTTATTAAGCATCTTATTGATACGACCCGTTTTGCCATGTCAACTGAAGAAACCCGGTATCATTTAAATGGTATTTATTTTCATACCCTTGAAAATAACGGCTTAAATGTTCTGCGGGCAGTTGCAACAGACATGCACCGTTTAGCATGTGCTGAATGTGAAAGCCCTGCCGAAGCCTTTGGCATGCCAGAGGTTATCGTCAGCCGTAAAACAATTCACGAAATCGCCAAATTGTTAGACGATGCCGAAACACCTGTTCAAATGGGCCTTTCTGAAAACCGTATCGAATTTGCTATTGATGGTAATTCCATGCAGGCGGTTTTAAGTGCCCGATTGATTGATGGTGGCTTCCCCGATTATTCGTCTGCCTTGTCTATTAATAGCGACAAGACGCTGGTTGTTCCTACCAAGGCTTTTGCTGAGGCTGTGGACAGGGTAGGGACTGTTGTGAATGAAAAGGTGCGGGCCATTAAGGTGCGTCTGGCCAATAATACAGCAACTTTGTCGGCGATTAGTAATGAATTGGGTAAGGCTGAGGAAGAGCTGGATGTTGATTACCCTTATGACCAGCCTTTGGAAGTTTGTTTCAATGTGCGGTACTTAATGGATATCGCCAGTCAAGTCCCGACCGAGGAAATGGAGTTATTACTGGTTGATACTGAATCATCGGTATTGATTCGCCCAACCGGCAACCCCCACGTCACCTTTATTTTGATGCCAATGCGGGTTTAAAAGAGTTTTCATGAAGTAAGTGTGTTAACTTTTTTTTACAAAACATGGGATAAACTATAGATACATTATGTGCCAACATTAATATTTTAGGTTTATGACTAATCTTCTGAAGTATGCCTTTTTAATCATCGTGTCATTATCAACCAGCATCGGTGTTGTGCAGGCTAAGTTTGACCAGGGAATCTTTGACAGGGCCATGAGGCTGAATCGCCCGACTATCAACTTGGCGGAAAATTCGTTGCCCCGGCTGTTCAGGCGGCCAATTTTCTAGCCGAAGAGCTCAGAAGAGAAAGAAACCCTGCCAGAGCCGAAAAGATTGCTGGCACCCTGATTGCATTGGTTGGAGAAGGCGAAGGCGTTGGTGGCATCAGCGACACCGCCAGCCAATGATAGTGAACGTCCTTTAATGGAGGGCGCTTTAGAGGCAGCAGCGCGTTTTCTGAAGGCATTAGACCATGACAACCATAAATTTGCTGCAGCAAAGTCACCTCGTGAGAAAAGCCACCTTGACGTTGTCAGTAAAATTATGGGCACTGCTTACGCAGGCGTCGTCGATGTCGTTGATTACAATGCGGGCCTTCAAAAGGAAATGACTCGGCTTGAAGGTTTGGAATCAGTGGCTGATGGTGGTCGAAAGGATTATCCAACGCTTGTTCAGGAAATTGTTGCTGCCAATCAAGGCGTGGCTGATCCCCTAAAAGCCGTAAAAACACTGACCCGTTTGCTGAAGACAACAGTCATTCCCGAAAAGGCGCATCAGCTTGCTAAGGGTATTTTTATGGTACTGACGAAAGATGTCGATTTTTCTGCTGCCATCTCAGACGATATTATAGACGCGATTATCGCCGTCGAAAAGTACCGTATGTTTGAGATAGGGCAAGGTAACTTAGATAAAGTTAACCCCTCTCTTTTCACTTATCAAGGAGCAGCCCAAAGTGCTGCAAGTGAAGCTTTTCTTTTGGCCTTGGTCAGTGCAATTCAAGACGTACTCTATAATCCTAACCTTACGGACGAAGAGCTGGTTGCCGGGTTTAGATATAAAATCCCCAAAAGCGGTTTCAAGGTTGTGAATGTAGGAGGAGAAACGCGCGTAGCTCAAAAACCAACACCTCGGCCTGCAGGCGAATTACGACCATCGTACGCAATAGCCTTAAAATTGGTTGAGGATGATGCAATGCAAAAATTTGTCACCAAAACAGGCCTTTCAGGTCGGGTTAAGGGGACAGTCCTAAACATTACAAGGCTGCAGAAATTAGCCATCGATGATGTGGCGATGCGTCAAGTTTTAATGTTTTACAGCGTCCCTAAATTTAGTTCAAAGGCGTCAAAACAAGCCGCCCCACTACCTCAGTTCCTTTGGCATTTTAATTCCAGTGCATATGGCTATCAATGCGGTTTCTTTAGCCTTGGACTTCAAAGTCGCGATGAATTTATTAATCAAATTTTGGATAATCTAAATGACCCCAAAATTAGGGGTTTGGTCAATCAAATCACCAGCGAAAGCGCCAATATTCAACGGGCTATAGATTATTGTTTAAAATATGGCAATAAAACCGACGATGAAATTGAAGAGGATGCTCTAAAACAACGATCAGCAACAATAAGGGCGGCGCTTTTAAGCCGCCAAAAGACTGCCAAAGCCACTGTCCAAGCAGGCGCCATAAAAGATCTGCCCCCGGCTGCACAAAAAAGTACACAAACAATGGTAGATCTGTCGGATGCCGGCCTTGAGGCAATGGTAGTAGCAGATATAAAAAAACAAAGAGCTAAGAGTGTAGAGGCCATAAAAGAAGATTTGGCCGTTAGAGAAACTTACCTTGAGTTATACGCTAAAAAAATGAAAACCAAGCGCGACCAAATTGATATGGCTGCTTTTTTAGAACAATACCAAAAACTTCAAGCAGACATTGAAGGCAACATAAAGGCAATCATGGAGAAGGCGGATAAGATCAAAGGGTCATCAGGCTTGAACGCTGCGGAAACTTCCCTTGCGCGGGCAGAACGGGACCGTGAGCTAGGGAAAGAGAATGCCAGGCTTATTGAATTTATAGTCTCCTAATTGGTTAAAACCTTCGCCTTCAGGCGAAAGAGACTTCAGTCC
>CAIVFQ010000170.1 GCA_903905285.1 uncultured Alphaproteobacteria bacterium | reverse complement strand
TTTTTTATCCATACAAAACTTATGAATGATTTGAACAAAACTTTAAACACTTTTTTCTTTCCCAACCTGGGTAGTTACTAACAAAGAAGAGAAACGCTATATATGGACCTGCCAAAACATCTCCCTGAGTCTGCAGTACTTAGCTTTATGAATCTGTGTGACGTGCGCATGGCTTCGACTTTATCATCGCCGCTTTCTGGGCAGCTTGTAAAAGGCCAGAGTTTGGTGGTGACGGGTCCGAATGGCAGTGGCAAAACCACGTTTTTAAGCATGCTGGCAATGTTAAATAAGCCTCAAGAGGGGCATGTTGAGGCCCAGCCTTTATTTTACTGTGGCCATCAAACGGGACTTAAATCATCATGGACAGTTAAACAAAATCTGGCGTTTCGATTAAGGGTGTACGGTTATTCGGTTGCCACGTCCTTTGAAGAAAGCCTAACCAGGTTTAAGTTGGAAAAATACGTAAATACGCCCCTGGGGCATTTGTCGCGCGGGCAGCAACAACAGGTTGCCTTGATTTCCGGTTTGCTGTCGCCTTACGACCTTTGGATTCTTGATGAGCCGTTCGCCCATCTTGACCAACAGGCGCAAACGATGTGGCAGTTGTTGATGGACAGCCACTGCCAACAGGGAGGGACCCTTGTTTATTCAACCCACACGGGTCACAAGGGTTTTTTGCAAAACAGCTTAAGCTTAGACCTAAGCAGTGTTACTTAATATTCTTAACCATTCCCAAATAATGCTTTGGATCGCGCTTATGTTGTTTAGCCAATTCACCAGTCTCATCAACTGTAAAACCAATTACGTCACATTTTTTAATGCGGTATTTATTTAATGTCCTGACCATAAGAGTGCAGCATATTGCCTTGGGCGTATACAGGGGGAGTATCTCTTTTACGACATAAGCAACGATACCATCACCCCACCAAAAATCCTGGTTTATGCACGCTTGGCTTAAATAGACGACTTTCCCATCTTGTTCTGAATGAAGGGATGCATAGCCCACTATTGTACCATCTTTATAGAAGAGGAGATGATGGGAGCATTCATCTTTACAAGCGATGGCCGCTTCCACTTCTTTTTTTGCTACATCAGATAACCACTCTTTCTTTGATGCATAGTCAGTTTTACCAAGTTTTTCCAAGGTAAAGTTATGATAAGTTTCTTCAAGCGAGCTGACAAAGAAATCAATAAATTTGTCATGATCAGCTTCTTTTAAAGTTCCAATAACTATCTTCTTGAAATCTAAACTAATGGCAGACCTTGAAGCAGCATTTGCTTGTGTCAACGCACTACCTTCGATAAGAAAAATAGCTAAGAGAATGAATTTAGAAAGAAAAAAGACGCTACGTTTAATCATAAAACATCAAGAGGATAACCATTATTGTATTTAATGTTACCTAGAACATCTCTGGATGAAAAATGTAATCCGTGTTTTATACCCTAGTTAACCGCTGAACAAACGATACCAAGTCTGGCTGGCGAATTCTTTTTAACCTTTCGCTATTCAGAATGGTTTGAACTTTAGCCACTGCCTGTTCCAAGTCATCATTGATAATCACATAATCATATTCGGCCCAATGACTTAGTTCGTTTGCTGTCTGAGAAAGACGCTTTTCTATAACATCTTACGCATCAAGCCCCCGGCTCCGCAGTCTTTTTTCAAGCTCTACTAATGAGGGGGGCAACACAAATATACTGACCAAATCTTGTCGGGCGACTTGGGCCAATTGTTGTGTTCCTTGCCAATCAATATCAAAAACAACATCTAACCCTTTTTCTAGTTGATCAAATGCAAACTGACGTGGCGTGCCATAATAATTTTCATAAACCTTGGCATGTTCAATAAAGGCGCCGGCTTCAAGGCGCGTTTGAAACGTAGTCTCATCAATAAAGTGATAGTCGCGACCATCAACCTCACCAGCCCGTTGCGGTCGAGTCGTTACTGATACTGACATGGTTAGTTGTGAATCTAATGATAGAAGTTGTTTTACAATGGAGGTTTTTCCTACACCTGAAGGTGAAGATATAACCAAAAGTAATCCTCGACGATTCATGTTTTACCTATGTCTTTTTGCGATTTAATTGACGCCATTTTGAAACATAATGGTTGTGTTGTTCAAGGGTTTCGCTAAAGCTATGGCCGCCTGTGCCATTGGCGACAAAGTATAAATCATTTGTAATGGCTGGATTTAAAACGGCCTTTAAGGCTTGAATGCCTGGACAAGCAATCGGGTGAGGGGGCAACCCAACAATTTTATACGTGTTGTAAGCTGATGGGGTGGCCAAGTCAGCCCGACTTAACGCGCGGCCGAGGGGTTCTTTTCCTAATGTCAGCGCATATATGACGGTTGGGTCCGATTGCAATGGCATGCCCAATCTCAACCGATTAAAAAAGACCCCGGCAATGTGGGCGCGTTCTTCTGGAATACCTGTTTCTTTTTCAACAATGGAGGCTAAGACTAAGGCGATTTCCGGCGTTTGAATAATAAAGTCATCGCTTTGACGATGTGCCCAAAGCTGGTTAAGTTGTTGCCTCATCGCCACCAGCATTCGATTTAGTATTTCTTGGCGGTTATCACCATAGACATACAAATATGTTTCTGGCAGCAAGCTACCCTCAGCTGGTGTTTTGGTAATCTCGCCCGTTAAACATTCTGTTTGTTTCAAGACGGTCATCACTTGCCCTACCGTCCATCCTTCTGGGATGGTTAATTTCCTGATAACAACCCGACCAGCTTGTATTTGATGAAGGATCTCCCAACAAGATTGATTTTGGTGAAACGAATATTCCCCGGCAATGAGAGGTTTTTGAGGGTATGTCAACCAATGTCCTATCAGAAACTGCCAGGGGTGTTGAATAATGGTTGCCTCAGTCAATTGGGTGGCAATGGCATACGATGAAGTGCCAGGCCTAATAACCACTGTTATTGGACCCGTATGATCAGGCGTTTTAAAAGAATGATTTGAAAGGTAATAAAGGCTTAGAAGGGGGATGCCCAACAGACAGGAAAATAAGACCAGCCTTGAACAAAAATTTTTAAAGTTTATTTTCATTGCATAGCTAGCTACGAAAGGATTTTGAACCGAAGGTTATGCATAAAGAATCAAACAGAAAAACCCAACTCTTCATCTGTAAGGGGTACAATTACTGAAAATGGTGGTCACAACAGGGATTGAACCTGTGACCCCTACGATGTCAACGTAGTGCTCTACCGCTGAGCTACGCGCCCCCCGAACAAACCTGATCTGATCCGGTGAAGAGCGGGTGTTCTAGCGATTTGGGTCGCGGGCTGCAAGGGCTTTGGTGGGGGCGGGTTTGATCAGGG
>CAIVFQ010000169.1 GCA_903905285.1 uncultured Alphaproteobacteria bacterium | reverse complement strand
GATCTAAAAGCGCCTCTTGGGCCATTCAAAAGGTAAATTTTTTAAGAGGATTTGCCGCCCTGTGTTTCATGCTGGGCACGATCTTTTTGTTATTAAAAGGTTGGAAAGACGGATGGCTCAGTGCGGGTGATTTCCCCCTTGTTGCGATGAGCAGTTTTAATCTGATGGGCCTTGTCTGGCATATGACCATTTCTTTGGTCGAGATGTTTCAAGATATTGGGACCCTTCGGGGTGCCCTGTCTTTGTTGCGCGAAAAGCATTCCGTGAAAAACAACCCGAAGGCTTTTGAAATTTCTGTCCTCCAAGGAGGAATAGAATTTAAAAACGTTGTCTTTGGTTATCGAAAAACTGTTCCCCTGTTTTCGGATTTGTCGGTTCGTATTGAGGCCCGCGAAAAAGTCGGATTGGTTGGGTTTTCAGGGTCAGGAAAAACCACCTTCGTGAATCTTATTTTACGCGCCTATGGCCTTGCTAGTGGGGAGATTTTGATTGATGGCCAGAATATAGCCGACGTTACCCAGTCGTCTTTAAGGGAACAGATCACCCTGATTCCTCAAGACACCAATTTGTTTCACCGATCAGTAAAAGAAAATCTGACTTACGGAAACTTAAATGCCACGGATGAAGACATTGAAGCGGCTGCCCGAAAGGCCCATTGTCACGACTTTATTCAAAAACTTGAAAACGGTTATGACACCGTCGTTGGTGAACGGGGTTTGAAACTTTCTGGTGGCCAGCGGCAACGTTTGGCGATTGCGCGGGCATTTTTGAAGGACACGCCGATTCTTATTTTAGATGAAGCAACGTCTGCTTTAGATTCAGAAACTGAGAAAGATATTCAAAAAAGTCTTGTCGAATTGATGGCCAATAAGACAACTGTTATTGTGGCCCACCGCCTTTCAACTCTGAAGCATATGGATCGTATTTTGGTTTTTGATAAAGGCCAAATTATTGAACAAGGTTCACAAAAACAGCTTTTGAAAAATGGCAGCCACTTTGCCCATTTGTGGTCTTTGCAACAAGAAGGCTTCTTGCCGGATAAGAAATAATATTCATCAACAGTCTTTTCTCGTCCTATAAATACTCTAAGGCTAATTTTTTGCCCTGCTCAACTGCTGGTTGGTCAAAGGGATTAACATCTAATAAGTGGGCCATGGCAAGGGTTTCCAAGATGAAATGCATCATCAACGACCCCAGGCTTTTAGGTGTTAGCTGGTCTAATTTTAATTCGCGCAACGGGCAATTATTTAATCTTAACGTATCGATTGTTGCCTTCTGTTCAGCAATCATTAATTGCCCCATGGTTTTGTTGTGCAACGTTGTTAATGCAGGATGCTGAAAAGATTCTGCTTGGACTGGTTCCAAGGGGTGTTGTTGGGTTAGCGTCAAAACTGTAAAGAATTTATCCCGTGGCCCATCAAGATAAAGCTGAAGCTGAGAATGTTGATCCGTGGCCCCTGTGGCCCTTATCGGTGTTGTCCCTTGGTGCTGTCCTGCGGCGTTTTTCTTGCCCACGCTTTCGGCCCATAATTGACAATACCAACTAGCCAGTAATTGCAATCGGTTGCAATAGGTGAACAAAACAGACAGATTGACGCCTTGTTTATAAAGGCTGGCTTGGGTTAGGGCCCCCACCAAAGACGGACAGTCATGAATGGTCGCTTCTTGAAGGTTTGCCAAGACATCACCAGCACCTTGGATGATACTTTGCCCATCAATACCCGCAATGAAGGCGGGCAGCATGCCTACAACAGTAAAGGCTGAAAACCGCCCGCCAATGTCATTGGGATGATCAAGGGTGGGTAGGGAAAATTTTGTGGCAACTTCGCGAATGGCATTTTCACCCGGTTCACTTACAATCAGAAAATGGTGGTCTAAGGGTGTGCCCTGCCAAACATCAAGACACGTTAACAATTGCATCAACGTTTCAGCTGTGTTGCCCGACTTTGAAATGGCAATCACCCCCGTGTGGGCTGGGGAAACACTCTTGATAACTTTATCAAAGGTATAGGCGTCAATATTGTCTAGAAAATGCAATCGCGGGGTTGACGATTCTTGCAAGGCCGTAATTGCCTGTCCGCCTAGGCTTGAGCCACCAGTGCCTAAAATAATAATGTCTTTAAACTGGCGAAAATGGTCAGCCTGTTTTTTTACTAACGTTAAATCGTCATTTAGGCGCTTAAACAACGGCAATGTCGTTACAAGCTGTTGTAGATATCGTAATGTTTGTTCCGCTTTTGCGGAATCAACCAAGGTTGAAGTATCATTCATCGATTAGATCCTTTTGATTCACCCATACTGAAGAACTCTATTGGCATCATGCCAAAAAAAATCAGTGGTTAACAATAATTGTGCAGATAACATAACATAACATAACATAACACGGCGTCTGCAATCAGCATCTCCAAAATCAATCCCCTCTATTAAACTGGGCGTAGGAGAGTCTTTTTTTACGGCTCTATCATAAAGAAGTCTAAGGTTAAAAAAATAGGCTTCTTGATGTCCAGATTCCCCCCTTCCTTCTGAGAAGGTTTTTTTTAAGAACGACAAAAGACCATAATCCCTAAATGAAGAAACAAGATTAACAAACAGAGGGCGAGGATATCCGCTACTGCATATAGGCCCTAGGGGATTTTGCGTATAACGAGGCAACGGCGTGCCCCATTTTCCCGCATAAATTTGACTTAAAGCTAGGTCAAACAGAACAGTTAAAAAGAAATACGCGTTGTTGGTCTGAATAATTGTGCCAGAGGTTCCTAAGCTTTCTAGAATCACCTCCTTAATATTTGCCATAGTATCAACAACGGTAATAGTTGACTGTCGACCCCATCGAAAAAGTCGGTTCCAACTTTCCAAAGATGGATGGAGGAAAAGAGGAAGTAATTCGCCTGTTCTATTGGTTCTTATGAAAGAAACCAACTCTTCTACAACACTTTGAATGGGTCCGCAGGATAGCTTTGTCTTATCTTGTGTGAACGTAGCAGGTGGCCGTGGTCGAGCAGGAAATTCCCAAGTAAAGTCGATAACATCGCCATCGCTTCCATGACAATTACAAACAAAAAAAACCACAAACAAAAAACAGGATGCTATTTTTATGAAACGACTCACTAAAATACGCCTATATTTTTTAATTATCCGTAAAAGGGCCATCGGGCAGGCCGTGAATAAATTGATAGACATAAGGGTTATCGGTGGCATCCATTTCGGCCACGGTACCCGTCCAGACCAATCGACCTTCGAACAACAGTCCAACTCGGTCGGCAATTTTCCTCAGGCTGTTCATATCGTGGGTAATTGTTACCGCACTGGCCCCTAGCTTTCGAACACAACGAAGAATTAAATCATTAATCGTGCCACTGACAATCGGGTCAAGGCCTGTGGTGGGTTCGTCAAAGAAAATAACATCGGGGTCGGTGGCAATGGCACGGGCAAGGGCCACCCGTTTTTGCATACCACCCGATAATTCGGCTGGGTAAATATCAGCAACGCCTGGTGACAAATCGACGGCTTTTAATTTTTCTATGGCAATCTCACGGGCCTGTGCTTTTTTCATGCCACTGCCTTGTACTAGGCCAAAGGCTACGTTTTCAGCTACGGACATGCTGTCGAATAAAGCGCCACCCTGAAACAGCATGCCAATATGGGTTAGAAATTCTTGACGATCACGCGATGATAGAAGGCTGATATCTTTGCCTTTTAAGTAAATTTTTCCGCTGTCAAACGGCAATAAACCTAAAATTGATTTAATCAGAACAGATTTTCCGCTGCCAGAGCTGCCGATAATCACAAACGATTCACCGGCGGAAATTTCTAAATTGATACCATCTAGAACGACCTTCGATCCAAAGCGTTTCTTTAGGTTTTCAATACGAATTAAGGGATGATGTTTCATGATTAATGATCAAACAAAAAGATTGTAAGGGCGTAGTTAAAAAATAAAATCAGGATAGAGGCTGATACGACGGCGTTTGTGGTTGCCCGGCCCACACCCTCTGCCCCGCGGCTGGAATGATAACCGTGATAGCATCCCATCAAACTAATAATCAACCCAAAACAGGCTGCCTTAATTAAGCCTGACTGAACATCTTCCCATTCTAAATATCTCCAGGTTTGGTCTATATAATTCGCTGCATTGAATCCCAGCTTATAAACACCCACAATATAACCGCCCATAACGCCGATGACATCCGCCACGATAACCAAGATCGGCAGCATGGTCATGCCGGCAATAAGACGGGGGAAGACCAAATACTTTAGGGGGTTTGTTGACAAAGTCGTCAGCGCATCAATTTGTTCGGTTACGCGCATGGTGCCAATCTCAGCTGCCATTGCCGCTCCAATTCGCCCCGCCACCATTAATCCTGCTAACACAGGTCCTAATTCGCGTGTCACCGATAAAACAACGACCGTCGCCACAGCGCTTTCTGCTGAAAATCGCGAGAAACCGGTATAACTTTGCAATGCCAATACCATGCCAGTGAAGATAGCCGTCATCCCCACGACAGGCAGTGAAAAATATCCAATATTGATCAATTGCTTAAAGATCTGACGCCAGTACCACGGGAAGCTTAGTCCTTGGCGCAGAGCCTGCAGGAAAAACAACGTGATATGACCACATTGATAAAGAACCAACAAGGTGGCTTGTCCAACTGATGTTAAAACACCTAACACAAAGGGGGGCTTCTCTAAGGCTAAAAAATCATTCCTCACTATAAACGTTGTATGGACGTTTCCCAAGGATTATATGCCCGATCTGACGTTGCAACAGAACCATATTATCTAATTAAAGTGCCTTTAACTTTTTTATTGTTTGCATTTGTAACGTTTCTGTAATTTAATCCAATTATTCTGAAAAGATGAATGTTTCTGTTAAATAACACTAAAACTAAGAGAAGTTAAAAAAATGGCAATAGGTACAGTAAAATGGTACAGCTCCGAAAAAGGTTATGGCTTTATTCAGCCTGAAGATCAAAGCAGTGACATATTTGTTCACAGCAGTGCGTTAGAAAAGTCAGGCCTGTCCATCCTAAGCGAAGGACAGAAGGTTAGCTACGAAGTAGAAAACAGCAGAGGAAAAGCTTCCGCTGTTAATATTCAGAATGCAAACTAAGAGATCTTAAAACATCTCTAATTGCGTTCAAGAATTAAGAAGTCTGTTGCAAATTTACTATTACTTATTAAATTTGCAACGGAACCCTTTAAATCCCCCCTCGTTTCATCTTTCCACAATAAACCTTAATCTCTGTTGTTCGTGTTGCTTGGTCTCTAGCAGTTCCTTGTCTGCTTGCCACGATTCGGGCTTGGCTTTCTGATAAGCCGTGTTGGAAAGTTTCTTTTGTAAATGTTCAGCCTCTTTATCCAAGGCCTC
>CAIVFQ010000168.1 GCA_903905285.1 uncultured Alphaproteobacteria bacterium | reverse complement strand
GACTGAGATTGACGAAGCTCTGCCAATTTTACTCTTTCTTCATATCTTAATTGTTTGTATTCTCTCATTTGCAACGCCTTTCTGTGACTGTCTTATCAACAAACACTCTAATGCGTTGCACTTCATTTTAGAACATGGGGTACAGGCTCGAGAACTTTTACGTCTTGCCGCTGAGCAAGGGTATCTTGAAGGGGAAGTTCAGTACGCTGCAATGCTTTGTCAGGGAATCGGAGGGGGAAAAGACTTGGAACAGGCTTTGACATATGCTCGTCGTGCTGCTGAAAAGAATAATTGTGAAGGGAATTTCTATTGTGGCTTAGTTCTGGCCCAAATGGGAGAGAGTTCAAAAAGGGAATCCATTAGATTTTTTGGCCTGGCTGACAGTCAAGGGCATCCTTGTGCGAAGTTTTTTGCCGAATTATTCCGCCAGAAGTCTTCTCCTGGGCAGACTGCGTATCTCAGTCATCGATTAGGTTCACAGTATGCTATTAACGTTTGTGTTAATGGCTATTTTAAAACTTATTTTGGCTTACTTAGAGCTCACATGTATGATGCTTGGGATTCTCTCGGGTATGATTTTGAGCAATCTATCCCCTTTGGACTTTGTTCAGGGAGTTACCGCCTGTATGATTGGGCTACCAGTGCCTGTCGTAAAATGAAACCTGTTGGGCAAAAGCGCGACTAAAGGAAAAGACAACAAACGCGGGTGGGGCAGATGGATGGGCTCTTGCCCTCCCGTTGCTTTTAACTCCCGCAGAATGGAAAAGGCGGACTTCATCAGTCCTACAAGTACAATATTCTGGAGCTAATGGGGGATTCAAGGAGCCCGTTCGATAAGTAAAAGCGTCTGTCGGTTTCGGACAAAACATGAACCAATAAAGCAGAAACGCCGGCGATCTGTGAGGCTTGTAGAGAGCGCAGCACAGCATCACGTAGCAGGGCCCTGCCAATGCCTTGATTATGATAGTCCTTATGAATGGCCAGCCGACTCAGCACCAAAACGGGGATGGGGTCGGGTCTATTTCTTCCGAATGCTTTTGCCTCTGTGTGTCCAATCGCACCAGTTGCCAAGCAGTAGTAACCAATAACCGTTTGGTCATTTTCTGTGACATAGGTACGTGAAGTTCCTGAATGATCATTTTTAAGCGCGCATTTTTGCAGCCATCTATTGAGAGACGGCACACCGCAGTCAAAGGACGCAAGCTTGTGTTCCTCTGTGATTGGTGAGGGTGCTGATAGGGCAATTTTTGTCATTCCCAAGGTGCTTTCGCTTTAATCAAACGGTTTAGCCGTTCGGTTGGTTCAAGCGGATTATCCAACATCGTTTGTAATTGGGTGAAATTTTTGGCATTAAGGGAAAAATATGTCTGTTCAAGCAAAACATTTTCCGCCTCGCGACATGATGCTTCTAGCATGAAGTCTGATCGGCTGCGCCCAAGTCGTTCGGCCGCTTGATCAATGAGGTCTCGTTGATGGGCTTTTGCACGGATGCTGATTGCAACGGGTTCTTGTGTCTTTTTTTGTTCCATAGCCATGCTTTTCTTTTTATGTATGTTCTTTACGTTACATATTTGTATTGCAGTTTTCAACACAAAAAGCAATTTGCTATACATTTGTGTCCATCATCAATATACCCCATAAGGCTTTGGTGTGGGTAATTTCTGACAAAACAGTTTTCTTCTGCTCTGGCATGATCTTTAATAAAATTTAACGTTTAGGATTAGCGCTTTTAGCGATGGATCTAATAAGCCCAAATTTACTAAGGAACGATGAACATGAATATATCTGAACGCTTTTCCGACTTTTCTCGATTCATTTCAAATTATTCTGGCCGGCCGGTTACCTTCATTTTGGCTTGTACGATCGTATTTGTATGGTTTGTTACGGGGCCTTTGTTTTCCTTTTCTGATACGTGGCAGCTGGTTATCAATACCGGAACAACGATTGTGACTTTTATGATGGTGTTTCTAATACAAAACACCCAAAACCGGGACAGTGAAGCCATCCAGATTAAACTTGATGAACTTATTCGTGCCCATGAAGGGGCTCATAATGCTCTTTTAGATCTTGAAGAATTGACACAAGAACAACTTGATGCAATCAAGGAAAAATATGAAAATCTTGCGAAGCAGGCGCGAATTAATATGGAGCACGGACAGTCAGATACAGAAGCATCTGCGGTTTAAAGGGGCTCAATCCACCGAAAATAGTGAATCGAGCCTTTTTAATGAAGCATTTATAGTAAGCTTGTAGGCAGCTCATTCTCTATTAGGAAATCTAAATAATTGGCTTTATAGGCATCATAGTTTTCAATAAACAGTGTGGGATCTGCCAGTTCATATACCTCTTTTGCTGTCATCAGGGGATTAAAGTCTGCAACATGAGGTATTTTAAGTGCTTGGCACAATTCTAGTGTTCTAGAATCGTGAGCTACACATAATCCCCGTGTACCTGCTAAAAGTCCGGCAACTACACCATGAATACGGCTTGAAACCACCACATCGTATTTTTTTAGGGTTTGAATCCAATCTTGCAGGCTTTTTGGAAGTACGGCTTTGGTGCGGACAACTTCAGTAAAGTCCTTAAAGTAAGATGCGCTAACTCCCATAGTTTTTAGTTTTTGAAACACGACGTGATCTGGTTTTGATTCTAAGTAACGAAGGACGGTTGCTTTTTTATCATATGGAAGCGAACCACGATCGACAGATAAACGCTCCAAACGTTCCACGATAGCTTCAGACGAATCTAACTTTTGCCATTCTAAAAACTCCTGTTCTGTCTGAATAATATAAGTAGCACCTTGTGTCGCAGCAAACGAAAGCAAAGCGTGTTGGGATAGAGGATTATCACTGTATAATGTTGCTCCCACAGCGATCTGTGTTATTTCATCTTTTGATTGTTTTAAAGATTCAATTTGCAAAGGATTAAATAATAAAGAAGGGCATCCTACTACTCGTGATGGAATTCCATACCGTTGTAATTGCTTTTGCGTATAGGAGCCTCTCACACCAATTGACTTTGAGCGTTTGGCTATTTCCTTCAGTAAGGAGACTGTTGTTGGATGAATTTCCACATCTTGATCGAGACTTGGTGACTGAGCCCCCATACAAACGGTCACGACAGATACGTCTGGGTTAACTTCTTTTAATCTTGTTAATTCAGCCTGGGCCCATTCTCCTGAATAGGGACTCAAAACATTGGATACCACAAGCAAATACGAATCCCCTTTTTTAAGGTCCTTTGCAGATAGGGCAATGGTATAGGCCGGAAATAGTTTCTTTGCGGCATTGGCAAAAAGATATTCCCCTGTATTCCAAGAACCTGGAGCACATCTATAACTTGAAAAATCGTCGTACTGTTCATATGTCCAGCGATCACAGAATACTTTTACCGGTGAGGCACGTTCACGGATGACGCGCGGCAATTGATCAGCAAGTGTATAGGGTGCTTGAGTTACGGGAACAGTGTTTTCTTTTAAGAACCTGTAGTAGTTATCTCTGTACCTTTCATAATTCAGAATAAATAATGTTGGGTCAGCAAGTTCGTAAAGTTCTTGTAAAGATGTTTTTGGGTGGATCCATTTTGTATAAGGGATGCTCATAGCCTTACAGGCTTCTTCAGTATAAGAATCGTGGGCCAGGCAAATCGAGCGAGTTCCTGCCATCAACCCAGCAATTATACCTTCAAGGCGGCTGGAAACCACCAGGTCGTGTTTTTCGGCAATTGCTAGCCAGTCTTTAAGATTCTTTGGTGAAACGACCTTCCTTTTAACAAGGTCAACGAACTTACCAAAGTAAGACTGAGAAATACCGATTTCCTTGAATTTTTCAGCGAACCATCCTTCTTTTTGCTGTGATTCTTCAAAACGATGGAAAAGAGTTTTTTGTTCCCAATTGCCACCAGAAAAGCCCGGTAGGCGTTCTAAGATGCTTTCAGCTTCTTCAGCAGGCCATTTCAAGAATTCTTTCTCTGAAAGGGCAACATAAGTGGCTTCATTTTGAATTCCAAAATTGAGAAGAGCATGCTGCGTTAAAGGGTTCAAAGAGTCAAACGTCGCCGTCATCGCGACGGTTTTTACCTCGGCTTTTTTCTGTAGAAGTCTTTCGCCAGGAACCATCCCCAGTAAAGACCCTGTTCCCACAACAGTTGTTTTGATTCCCTGTTTTTCCAAAAGACGTTGTGTGGTTTTACCTGACACCCCAATTGTTTTTGACCGTTCCAAGACTTTTTTCAAGAAAGCTATGGTTCCAGGGTGGATGGTGACCTCATCCTCTGCATGGGCGGTATGAACTGTGCTTGAGGCAACGATTACGGATGCTTCGGGGTCGACATCGGCAAGTTCTCTTTCCACGCTGTCAGCCCACTGAGAATGCCATTGATGCAGGGCAGCGCCTGCGTCAAGCAAGAAAATATCGCCTTTTCTTAAAGCTAAGGGGCTTGAAACAATTTGACCGCTAGAAATTGCTTTTTTAAAGGTTTCGCTTTTTAAGAGCTCACCCAGATACGTCCAGTCTGTTCCATTCATGGAGATTGTATAATCTGAGTAAGGATTTGACCAATGGGGGCAGTAAACCCGAATTCTTCTTTCTAGAGAACGATCTATTTTTCCTTGGACGACGCTGAAAATATCGACATCAGATTTGGCGATGGGTTTATTTCCAAATTTCGCATCCTTTCCCCATGTTTGTCCTCGAACTTGTGTGATGTAGCTTCCATCTGATGGCAGAAATAGGGTTTTATCGTTTTTGCCAAAAATATCTAACAAGGTCATAAAGTGGTGGGACCCTGTCCAAACCATTTGGCTTGATGAATCGGGCGTCATTGCTTTTATATCATCAGGCAAAAGGTGCAGGCTTTCAAGACTCTCTAAATGGCGATTAATGATCGCATCACCTTTTCTAACACCTGCCATGTTATGATCAATGTTTCCCCAATCATACAGCAAGAAAACCCTGTCATAAATGTCTAGCAATGGCGTTAGATCTCGGTGGAAAGTAAAACCTAAATCGGCGTAAAGTCCGCCGTAAAGGTGAAGGATGTTAAGACGTGTAATATCATTGGCGTTGCAATAGCGGTTGTCTTTAAACATGGCTTCAAAGATAGCACGCCCACGCATGTTCGGAACGATTTCATTCAAAGTATGGATCTCGATAGGCAAGCCTGAAGCCTTTAGAAATTGAATAGTTTTTGGTATTTGATCGGGGTTCATGCACCAAAACATATGGCGCCAATCATGCGCAGAGGTTAAAACTCTAAGGCTATCAATATACATTTGGAGCTTGTCTTGCGGGGCCTCGCTGGGCTTTAGAGGATTGGTGAGCCAAGAACGGTGTGTAATATGCGGAATATTGTAAAGGGCAGGGGCTTTGGGGTCAAAGAAAACCTGCCGTGATGCTGCCACCATGGCAGCTCTGTTTTGTATTAACGTTTCCAAATCAACGCTGTACAGTTTTTGTGCTAAGTCGATGGTGAATTGCGTCATGGGATCAACCGAGACGTCAACACGATATGGCTTATCAAAGATAGAGGTTTTCCCAAAAAACACAGCCTCTGATATGGGTTGTTTTTGCAAGGATACCTGACCGAATTGTGGTGTATTTCCAAGCCAGCTGCCCATGTGGTTTGTTTTTACCAGTGAGTCTTCTCCATAGGGAATTGGCAAAATCCGATCTGATTCACGGGTATAGCGATCCATCATGAGTGTCAAAATTCCCAATGCTGTCCAACGGGGTGTAACGATATGATCACCCCAACTTCTGTAAGCAGGGGGCACCCGTTCCATATTATCGATAAAGCTTAGCAAAGCATTATAAACGGGAGACTGTGGTTGAGCTGCAACAAAGCTTGTTCCAGCAAGGTAGCCTTCTTGCCCAAACAAATAATCAAAGTTATCTAAGAAAGGGGTTAAGTCTGTGTTGAATAAAGCCCCAAAATCACTGTAAATTCCGCCAAATATATGTAAAAGATTAAAACGAACAAGGTCGCTGATTGCCGTATAGTATTTTTCCCTATACATCCGTTCATACACATTCTTTCCGCGGAATTGTGGCATGATTTCTGTGAGTTCACGGACGCGGATGTTTTTTCCCGATCGTTCCATTGCTTCAACTGTTTTTGGTATTTTATTTTTATCTATGCACCAAAAGATGTGCGTCCAATCATCGCCTTTTAAAACTCCAAGGTTGCTAAAGTACGTTTCAAGACGTTCAGCTGGGATTTCGTGGGGGCTATCACTATTGGTGATCCAAACGCGGTGGGTCACGTGGGGGATTCTGGCGTTGGGTTCTGATTGTCCTGAAAATATGGATGAACAGATGCTACGAGACGTACTCATCAGTCGGCTTCTTTTTTTTCTAACTTGAGCGACATCCATGTCAAATATTTCTTTGTAAAAAGGGTCAAAAAAACTTTGATAATAAGAAAGGTTGCCGGTGCTAAATTCCCATGAATCTTTAAAGAGGTGATCTTCGTAAACAGACAGGTTTGTGGCTGGTTTGGAAGCTTCTTGCAATTCAGCTGCGCAAACGCAGGTTGTGCTTAAGCTAAGAAGAAGTAAAAATCTTTTTAAAAACATAATGATAGTGTTTCAGTATTGTATGGGTTAATAAAATAATTTTACTGAATATATGATAACATTTAGTTAACAGAACTATGGATTTTAAGTTTTTTTCATTCTATTCTTAGGAAACAAAAAAATAGATTTCATCTAATCATCTTGATGAAAAATATAAATAGATAATTAAGTATTAGTTAATGAAATAAAGTTAAGATAAAAATCTATTTATTTCGTTTGTTGAGAGTTTTTAATGAAAGTATATTTAAAAAAAACATACTAATCTTGTTAGTGGCTGGTTGGTATTGTGGATCGGCGTTTTCTGTCTTTTCTGCAGAAGTACAGGAATTGGAAAAAGTTGAAGATCAATCAACGGTATTGGGTGGTATTCGTAAAGTTGAGGTGGCTCATGTTGATGAAGCGGTTTCGAAGAGTATTGTTCAGCCAACCACTGTGATTACTTTTGGGACTTTTGATCTTTTTCACATAGGTCACTTAAGAATTTTACAGAGGGCCAAGACGCAGGGCGATAGGTTGGTGGTAGGAATCTCAAGTGATGCTTTTTCTTTTAGTAAAAAAGGGAAGTACCCAATTTATTCTCAGGCGGAAAGAGAATCTATTATTTCGTCTATTAAAGGGGTTGATGAGGTCTTCTTTGAAGAAAGTTTCGATGCTAAAAAAGAGTATATTAGGAGCTGTGGTGCAAGTGTTTTGGTAATGGGAGACGATTGGCTTGGAAAGTTTGATGGCCTTGTTCCTGGTTGCCGGTCGGTCTATTTTCCAAGAACACAAGATGTGTCGACCACTGAACTTATAGAAATGATAGCAAAAAAATATGGAAAATCTGAGCTACCTTCTCCTGTAGAGAAGCCAGTCTTAACATCGGTTGCGACTCAGTCCTGTTTGCCTGCTTATTTAGAATTACCTGAAATGGGCCAATACAATTTGGTGTTATATCAACTTCTAAAGGATGTAAAAGAAGTTTTTGAAAGAGTTGGAGCTCCCTTTTTTTTAATTGGAGGAAATCTTTTGGGGGCCGTTCGTCATGGAGGTCTGATTCCATGGGATGATGATATTGATATAGCTGTCACCGAGGAACATACACACTACATGCCTCAAATCATGAAAACTTTGCAAACGATGGGGTATGCTGCTGTGAACTGCAGTGAGCTTAATTGGAGTAGACCTGCTGCGTAAGTTGCATTTTAG
>CAIVFQ010000167.1 GCA_903905285.1 uncultured Alphaproteobacteria bacterium | reverse complement strand
CATTCTGTTGTCAGTTAGCGGTGCTTTTGCCTTTAAGAGTAAGATCAGTGATGGAGATGTTTCTTGTGCTGAGCACCTTAAGCATAAAGGGCATGCTGCCAATGCGATAGATGGGCTTAATATCTTAATCACTCATCAAAAAGAACGTCTTTTTTCGGGCTCAGATCAATCTTTCTTCCAAAAGAAGCCAGGTGCATTGACTCCCGCTGACATGACAGCAATCGGTAAGTTTAATGCTCAAAAATTAGCCGAGGCTGAGAAATTATCTAAAGCCATAGCAGAGCTTGTCTTTACCGGCGTATTAAGATGGGATGACGGAATTATTGATTATGGAATTTCTGATCAACAAGCAACCCAAGATGAACAGCGCCTTATTAGTCAGGGGCTGTCTTATTTTGCAAGGTTTAGCAAAGCCCCGATTGATGATTTAGCTGGAAGAGGAGATCTATTAAGCACCGGTCACGGGTCTGTTGCCAAAGACATCGTGGATCTGGGACGCGCTGCTGCGATGGATGATCCATCTGTTGAAGTGGCTATGTGGATGCCTTCCAATTATTGGGAAGCAAAAGCAGACGGTCAATCCGCAGCTGGGAATAGCCATGATGCGCAAGGTGGCGGATTCCGCGCGGCTGTCATGGCGCAGACATTCAAGTGCATTGTAAATGGTTATATCAGTGAGGATGGTTGGATTGTTTTGCCCCACAGTGATGCGGCGCCTTTACAAGAACGACTGAGAAAAAGCTTGGTCAATGTGAAAGAAGTTGATCTTGATCCTCGTAAAAGTAAGACCCCAAGCACGTACTATCCCCTAGGTATTCCCGCCGTTAAAGGTATGACAGCAAAAAAAACCGTTTTTCGTGTTACCCGTGGTGATTCCGTAACAGTTGCTTTAGGAATGAGAAATCGTCCAACAACAAAAGATAAAGGCAAAATTGCCATTTTGAATATGGCAAATGCGACTTCTCCGGGAGGGGGTGCTAAAAAAGGTTCGCGTGCGCAAGAAGAACAGCTGTGTTATCGCAGTGTTTTATTGGCGATATTGTATCGTCATCGGGCGCAGGAAAAGGCGTACGATATTGAACCCCACAGACACGGCCTAGATACAGAGCCAGACTATAAAGGCAGGAAACCCGACTGCGACAGCGGTATCTTTTCGCAGAATGTTAGTTTTTTCCGTGCGCCAGTTAATACAGCCGGATCACCCCATTATGCCCGATCCGCACAAATTCATAATTTTGCTGTCATAACCTCTGCTGCTGTAGATTTTAGAGGCATGGGTAACCCGGAAAAGGATACACCAGAATTCGCTGTATACGAAAAAACAACGAAAGACAGAATTCGTTTCCAATTACGATCGGCCTTGGTTAATGGATATTATAATATCGTTTTAAGTGCGTTTGGTTGTGGGGCATTCGCAAACGACCCTACTGTGGTGGCACAGTTTTACCATGACGTTCTTAACGAAAAAGAATTTAAAAACAAGTTTGAAGAAGTTGAGTTTGGAATCATGGTAAACACACCTGTAGACCAAAAGAATCTTGATGCTTTCACCGCCAGATTTATACCAGCAGTGTAGCATCCCCTTAAGGGTTTTTGTAACTACCCAGGTTGGGAAAGAAAAAAGTGT
>CAIVFQ010000166.1 GCA_903905285.1 uncultured Alphaproteobacteria bacterium | reverse complement strand
GATCTAAAATTAAAAAGCCAGCTCTGTCCATAGTTTTCGGGCCCAACAAGGGAAGCGCAGCCGTTCTGCCAGATACCAATACCTTTGTTAAAGAGCTGTTAAATCCTTTAGTCGAATTTGTTGGGAAAGAAAAAGCAGAACAGACAGTACAGAAAAATAAAGAAAAAAATCGTAAAAAAAATCTTAAAAAAAAGGCCAGAGAAAAAGCTAGAAAAGCTAAGAAAGCAGAACAAGAATCTCCAAAAGAAGAGCAAGAATCTTCAAATGGAGCGGCGGCTTCAGTTAGTTCTGCAGTGATGAAACATGATGAAGAAGATGAAGACGGTGATGAGATGCTTCAATTTGATTTGGCTGCTGCTCTTGATTTTCAGAAAGAGCATAAGGCTAAGGCCCCCACAGTAGTAGATATGGGTGGTGCAGCGTCTAGGGTTGCAAGTGAAGCAACATCATTTCCACGGTCGACATTTTCTGAGGTCGTTGTGGGACATCAAAGGGGAACGGTTAATACTTTGAATTTTAGGGAATTTCTGGCGCACGTAAGGGGAAGTATTGAAAAGCCTCGTCGCAACGGAATGACCTACTATACGCCGCGAAATGTTAATGGTACGGGTAATATTCTTTACCATGTCCATCTTCCACATGCCGACAAAGACCCTTTTTATCGCGCGATTTTGCATCACTTTATTAGACCGTCTGTGGTTGATGCCGGGTTTACGGCAGCAATGTTTGGGTAATCTATTTTATCGATATGTTCGTGTAAGCCCCCCGTGAAAACGGGGGGATAGGCACACACAGTCAGTTGGTTTAATGCAAACCGCGAAAAGAACGGGAAACCTTCTAGAGAACCATGGTTGCTGCAAGGTTGGCCGCAAAAATTCTAAACTGTTGCAATGTCAGGGGCGTCAACGGCTTTCATGCCCACGACATGATAACCCGCATCAACGTGGTGAATTTCGCCCGTTACACCACTTGATAGATTGCTTAAAAGGTACAGGCCAGCGCCACCGACGTCTTCTAAGGTGATATTCCGTTTAAGCGGAGCGTTGTATTGATTCCATTTCAGAATATAGCGGAAATCACCAATACCTGAGGACGCTAAGGTCTTAGCAGGGCCAGCTGATATGGCGTTGACACGAATATTCTTGCCGCCCAAATCAACAGCCAGGTAACGTACGCTGGCTTCTAAGGCGGCCTTGGCTACGCCCATCACATTATAGTGGGGCATAACACGTTCGGCGCCATAGTAGGTTAATGTCAAAAAGCTGCCACCATTGGGCATCAGCTTGGAAGCCTCACGGCAAACCTCAGTAAACGAGTAACAAGAAATATCCAAAGAATTGAGAAAATTTCCCCGAGACGTATCAAGGTATTGACCCTTTAATTCTTCCTTATCGGAAAAAGCCAAAGAATGAAGCACAAAGTCAATCGTTGGCCACTTTTTGGCAATCTCATCAAAGGCTTGTCCAATAGCACCTGGTTGACTGACATCACAAGGGACGCAAAAATCAGAACCCACTGTTTCAGCTAGAGGCAACAACCTTTTATGCAGAATGTCTGTTTGATAGGTAAAAGCCAGTTCGGCACCTTGTTCAGCAAGGGCTTTAGAAATGCCCCATGCTAAAGAGTGATCATTAGCAAGGCCCATAATGACCCCGCGTTTTCCCTGCATCAATAATTGTGTCATTTTACTTTTTGGATACTTTGTTTGCTGAAAACAGATGTCCTAGTAATGCCCTAAGCTGCCTTAATATTCAAGCAAATTTGCGCGGATGGCAGAGCGATCATATTAAAAACCGTAACTACCCAGGTTGGGAAAGAAAAAAGTGTTTAAAGTTTTGTTCAAATCATTCATAAGTTTTGTATGGATAAAAAAGATAAAGAGATAGAAGCCCTCAAAGAAGAGATAGTCGTACTCAAGGCAGTTATTGTGGCTT
>CAIVFQ010000165.1 GCA_903905285.1 uncultured Alphaproteobacteria bacterium | reverse complement strand
TTCAGAACAACCCGAGGAGCCGAAGTCTTTTGCCTAATTCGAGGCTTTCTCTCAACGAGACGCAAACAGGGGTTTAATATCTTTCATGCCATCCTAAATCCTCAGTTCTGCCCACAATAAACCTGGGTAGTTACTGATTTTATTTAATGTTTAAATCAGCTTATGCGTTTATATCGTTATCGTGCTTTAAATCTTCAGGGTCAGTGCCAAAGTGGTGATTGGTTTGGCAGTTCAAAACAGCATTTATATCACCATTTAAAACAACAACACTTACAACTTTTATCATGCCAAACTGTCAGGAAAAATGGATTATCCAGCCTTTTCTTGAAACGTGTTAACCAAGAGGATTTGATTGAATTTTGCATTCATATGCAAGAAATGGATAAAGCCAAAATCTCTTTAAGTGAATCGATTTTGTTGTTTGCAGAAAATTATACGCACCGGGGTTTGAAATCTGTTTTGACAGCAATTTATCATTCGTTACAGCAGGGCCTATTTTTGTCGCAAGCGTGCCAATTATACCCTTGGGTTTTTAATCGGCATTTCGTTGATTGTTTGTCTATTGCTGAAAAGACTGGTGAATTTTCTGCTGCCTTTCGTCAATTAGAAACGTATCTTGTTAAGCAAAGAAATTACCATCAGCAACTGAAGAAAGCGATACGCTATCCGTTGATTTTGATGGGCGGTTTGATTTTGCTTTTAGGCATTTTAGGGGGGATTTTTCTTCCCCATTTACAAACGCATTTACAACATTTAGGAACCACTTCACCATCGTTTGCTGCGGTTAGTTTGATCAAGGGGGTCAATTTTTTCAAAGACTATGGGTATTACATTTTTCTTGGTGTTATTGGCAGTTTGTCTGTCTTTTACGGTTTATATTATTGTTCAGAAAAAGTTCGTCATTGGTGGGAAAAGGTCTTCTTAACTATTCCCTTGATTGGTGCCTTTAAAAAAAAGCTTTTCATTAATCAATTTGCCCAAACTTTAGGCTTGCTTTTAAACGCCGATGTCAATCTTTTAAACAGCTTAGAAAAGGCGACAATGTCTGTTTCAAACAGTTTTTTGAAAGCAGAATTTTGTAAGGTTTTTGAGGATGTGCAATCAGGGTTAAAACTTTCAGAGGCATTGCAAACACGAAATCTTACATCGCCTCTTTTTTATCGTTACATACAATTAGGTGAAGAAACAGGTAACCTTGGTCCCTTAATCCAACAGGCGGCTGAAACTGATTTGAAAAACATTTGGCGACGTCTTAACGGTTTGTTATCTTGGATGCAGCCTGTTTTGATTATGATTATTGGGGGTGTCTTTATTTGGATTGTTATGGCCACAATCGTGCCCCTTTACGACAGCCTGTCTGTTTTGGAGAGTTGATAAAATGTGGACTCAAATTTTGAAATCAATTGGCTATATAGTAAGGCGTTTTTCTGAAAAAACCCCAACAAATTATTTTCGTTTAGTCACACAAGGCACGTTGATATCAGTTACGCGCTTTCAGGGGAAACAGGCTATCGATCACGCAGAATTGATGATAAATGATGGACAGTTTCAGGCCTTAAATACTCTTTTAAACAGCTTTCCTTCTTACCCTGTTTATGTTGTCTTGAAAGATGAAAGTCCCCACTTTCACCTTGTTTCTTTAGCAGCGGCAAGATGGTGGCACAGGCCAGTTTTATTAAGGCAGGCTAAGGCAGGTGAATTCTTAAAAACAAGTTGGGTTCACACGCAATTCATACCTTCAACCCAAGATGCTCATCGGTATTTGTTGGCTGGCGTTTCCCCTTCGCCATTTTTACAGGTCCTTGTTGATAACCTTAAACATCTTTCTAATCCAGTTGTTGGTATCCAATTGTGGCCGATTGTGTTTGCTGATCACGTTTTCAAAACGTTAGAAAAGCAGAAAGATCAGGCAGATGCTCATGAATGGAGTTTGATTTTATATCAGCATAATTCTGATGATTGGCAATTAATCGTCTGCCACAATCAGGCGGTCATTCTTAACCGTGGCGGGCAGTTACCGACAGAGTCAGCCATGTTGTTTTTAACCAAAGAAGTCACATCGACGATGCGGTATTTAAATCGTCATAACTATCATCAAGGTGACCCTGTTACGTTGATCCAAATTGGTTTTGAGGAAACGCTAAAATTTAAAAAATTTCCTCAGTTAAAGGTTGTTGATCTGAAGGAAGATCCTACAGAAAACTTACCGATATTATCACCTTTTCAAGTTTCAGAATTATGGGCCCACCATCTAGCATTCGTGTTAACGCAAAAGCTTGTTAAGGCAGCAATGCCGATTGGTTTTTGTTTGTTTGCAGCAAGTAGTATTCTTTTTTTTAATGCGCATTTTCAACAACAAAACCACAGCCTTTTGCTTCAGCAACAATTAAGCCTTAAGCTGCCAGAGGCATCTTATGAACATCTGCGATTGAGTCAATTGTTTCAGGCGTATCAATCGATTCAAAGTTCTGATCCTATTCCAATGTTACGGCAATTAAGCAAAATTCTGCCTCCTTATGTTGTTGCTACAGATCTGCAGTGGACAGCGCAAACGCCCAAGACCGGTTTGTCCGAATTGAACCTGAATTTGGTTTTGGATAAACAATCTTTAAGCAGAAAAAACCCTGCCGATTCCACTGTGAAAAGTTTGCAGTTGTATCAAGAAAAAGCACAACAATCCTTTCATAGATTTCACCCCACGAGTCAGCTGAGCTGGGGGAAGATTTCCAATGACTTTAAATGTTCCCTTAAAATTACTTACCCATCTAAGAAGTTAACTTCATGACGTCTTTTTCATTATCATCTTTGCGTATTTATTTGGCGCCTTGGCTGCATATTTCTACAGGGTTAATCAGCGTTGTTGTTATTGGTTTTCTGACGATAGCAGCTGTTATTTTTCAGGCTTGTTTGCATCATCACTTTCACCTGCAGTCAGACCTTAAGCAGGCAACTTTGGAAGTTGAAAATTTGCGGCAACAAAAGCAGAACTTGGATCAGTTTGAAAAAACAAAGAAGGAAATGCCCCAGGCTTTTAAAGCCTTTCAGGAAAAAGGGTTTGGTGATGATTTGACGCCTGATGTCATTCAACGCCATTTTCAAAAATGGCAAAAGTCCGGCAAAAACAAAGCGAAATTTACAACGCTTAACGTAAAATTTGGTAATCAAGTCTGCCATGATACGACTTTAAATTTGTGGCGTGTACCGATTGTCGTTACCTTAAAGTCTTTGAAAGATAGTCAGATTTATGATCTTTTATTCCGCGTTCAAAACCAGCTGCCGGGAAAGGTTGTCTTAAAGCAGTTTTTTTTAAAAAGAACCGCTGCCTTAACTCCCCAGATGGTTAAACAAATTACCCTTGGTAAGAAAGGCATTAATCTGTTCGAAGGTAAGATAGAATTCGATTGGATATATAGTCAGAAAACCAAAGAAAGTTCTTCTTCATGACTATTCTTAAAATCCTATCTCTCTGTTTCTTAATGTGTTTGCCTTTAAGAGCAGAAAACTTTTCTTTCATGTTAAGCGATGCTGAACAACAAGCCCTGGGGCCAGATAATGATTGGGATGAAAATTTGGTTTCTAAGCCTGCCTCTGGTGAGGGCAAAAATATATTGCAGGAGGTTGTTTTTCTGTCGGCAATTTTGTATTTCTCACCAGATAAATGGACACTTTGGCTGAATGATCAGGTCGTTCATCAGCAAGGAAAATTCGAAGGGGCGATGCTAAAAAGTGTATCACCTAACCATGTTATTTTTAGTCTGGGGGACGACGGTCAGGAAGAATTTTTGCTTAAACCAAATCAAAGCTTAATCGTAACGACAAGGAAAGTTGTTGAGGGCGACAGACGCGCTTTTTCCGAACCTCATCCTCTTGACAAACCTTCTGAAGCCCCTGAACATAAAGATCATGAGGTAACTTCTGAGCAAGGATTTAAACAATGAATAACACGACGATGAAGCCCCTGATAATTATCGCAGTCGCTGTCATTGTTTCTTTGGGTGCCGCTCTTGGTGGTTTTTTTGTTAGCCAATCCATGGGAAAACCCAAGGCCAGAAGGCCTGGTATTGTTAGAGTGAAAGGTTTTTCAGAACGTAAGGTCAGGTCTGACTTGGGCGAGCTGATTCTGAACTTTAGAACCCAAGGTAATGATTTAGCCGAAATACAAGAAAAAAATGACCAGGCACAAAAAGATATTCTCGTTTTTTTAAAATCCAAAGGTATTAAAGACGAATAAATAAGCCTTAAAGAAGCAAGCCTATTGGATAATTGGATGCATGCAAAAGGAAGGAAAAGTGAGTATCATTACACGCTGGTCACCCGTTTAAAAATCATCACAGCCAAACTTGATGTGCTTGAGGAAATTGCTTCCAGGCCCGCTGAACTTTTAGAGCGGCAGGTAAGTTCCTCTAGTATACGTTACTATTTTACCCGTTATGCTGATCTACGCACTGAAATGATTGCCGAGGCAACGCAAAGTGCGCGACAGGCTGCCTTACAGTTTGCGAAAGATTCAGGGTCACGGGTGGGGGAAATTCGAAACGCGAAAGTATTTAGTATTCCCAAAATTCAAATTAAAGGTGATTTTCAGAAGGATAAGGAATTCCGCGTTATAACAAGAGCCGCCTTCAATCTGGTTGATCAGAAAGAACTCGAACCCCACTCTCTTGACAAACTTTATGAATCCTCTGAACATAAAAATAACGAAATAACTGCTGCCCAAGGATTTAAACGATGAATAACACGACGATGAAACCCCTGATAGTTATGGCGGTCGCTGCCATTATTGCTTTGGGAACAGCCCTTAGTGGTTTTTTTATTGGCCGATCTATTGAAAAATTCAAGACCAGCGATCGTGCGATTATGGTAAAGGGTTTTTCCGAACGCGAAGTTAAATCTGATATGGGCGAACTGATGCTGACCTTTAAAAATCCTGGGAATGATTTAGCCGAAATTCAAAAGAAAAGCGATGAAGATACAAAGGCTGTTCTGGCCTTTTTAAAATCCAAAGGCCTTAAAGACGAAGAAGTGACTCTTGATGGAACAGAATTGTTTGACCGCCAAACAAGGGAATATAGCTCTCAAGGAGAGAAGAACGAGTATCGTTATATTTTGACCACCCGCGTAAAGGTCAACACAAATCAAGTTGATGTGATCAAAGATGTTTCCAACCAAACGGCGGAACTGATCAAGCAACAGGTGAATATTAGTCCCAGTACGCGTTATTATTTCACCCGCTTTGCTGATTTGCGCACGGAAATGATTGCCGAGGCGACGCAAAGCGCCCGACAAGCAGCCTTACAGTTTGCGAAGGATTCAGGATCACGGGTGGGGGAAATTCGAAATGCTGTTCAAGGAGCGTTTAGCATTACCAGTCCGAATGAAGAACACAATGAAGTTGGAAGTCTTCAGAAGAAAATTCGCGTAGTGACAACTGTGACGTTTAACCTGGTTGACTAGACTTAATTTCGGAACCGGCGTTTTTGGTTTCGAAAGAGGTCTGATAAAAATTTCCGAACTTGGGGTTGATATATTCGGAAAAAATACTACCTATTGGGTATGACTAATAAATTCAAAATATTTTGGCTGATTTTTTTAGCTTTATCGGGGGTAACGCCTGTTAGGGCGATGCTGTCTGATGGGGTTCATCAGCAACGCGATTATCAAAACTTGGCCGGGGAAAATGTTGCTTTCGATGCGGCCTGTCAGATTGTTGATCATAAGGCCCTAATCAGCCAAACGGGTGTGTTAATTGCCCCCAATTTGGTGGCTACGGCTGCCCATGGGGTAGTTGAAATGATTCAAAAACGTAAGTTGGAATTGAAGAATAATCCCTTACGTGTCGACCAAGTGCAAGTGACCTTTATACAAAATGGCCAGATTTTTGCGGTTGATGTGGACTGTGTTCTTGTTGATGCCCGTTATACTGAAAATTCTGGTCTGCAAGCCAAGCATGATATTGCTTTGGTGAAACTTAAATGCCCTGTCTATCACATTCAGCCCGCCAAGATATTCGACAAAAAAACCATTCCTACCCAGGCCCTTTTAACAGTTGTTAGTTTTGGAATGTCTGATCAACCGAGGCAGCCTACCATGAAGCGTGCCTTTCGATTATATGAACGAGATACGTACCACTTGGTCGGGTTAGATGATGAAGAATTGGCTTCAAAACGGTCTTTGTTGCAATCTTCGTTTTTCTTTAAGCCTAATGAAAAGTTGACCCAACCTTCAGAGTACGCAGACGAAGAAACCACCCGTGTTTTTGAGGCTACGCAGAATTGGTTAAAGGACGGAAAAAGACCTTATGCTTTGGCTTTGCCTGGCACAAGCGGCGCGCCCATTTTTGTAAGGGTAGAGGTCAATGGGAAAACAGAATATTACCTGTTCGGAATTGTAACCAGCTTTGCCCATTTATCCGGGCGATTCCAGGCCCCTAAAGGTGACGCAGAGCACGACTATATTTTAAGCCATCCCCAGAAAGCCTTTAACAATTATCAAACGATTTTTGCCCTGTTTTATCAAGAAGATACCAACCCTTTAACTTACGATAAAAAAACACGGGGCTACTTTCGCGACCCAACTTTTGTAAAGATTTTACAGAGAATAGAAAGTTTTTAGCTGCTGGGTTAATTTTCTGTGTTCATCATTTGTTAACCTTTTTATCTTGTTCCAATAAGGGTGGTTTGGAGATGTTATGGTTGAAAAAAACGCCTTAAGGCTTTAATAGGCATTTGATTCCCCTCCATCAAGAAGGGTGTTTGTGCCGTTTAAATGGGCTGATTTTTCAGACAATAAAAACGAAATTAAATTTCCCAAATCTTCTGTTTTTCCATAAGATTTTAACGGCACAGCGGCTGTTTCTTTAGCAAGCTGTTCTTCGAAAGTAATGTTGTTTGAGGCGGCTTGTGTTTTTATTCTTTCTATATGATGTCGCGTCAGGATCACTCCAGGTGAAATGGCATTAACGCGAATTTTACGGCCACCAAAAAGGTGCGCTAGATTTTTAACCTCACCAGTCCACGCTAGACGTATGACGTTGGTATTGGGATAGCTTGGCATATAATTCTTAGAGGAGTTTCCTGAAATAACAACAATGCTGCTATTATCTTGAAGATGAGGCGTAAATAATCTCACAACCTCAAGAGGGGCAATAAAAGTTTCTGCAAATATTTTAGCCCATTCACTTTTATCTGGGATGCCATTTTTGCTTAGCAAGGGTCGTGGGCCAATAAGGACAATACCTTTAATCGAATCAGGTGAAACCTGCTTCGCAGCCTCTTCAATAGTTTTGGTATCTGAAAAATCAATGATTACACTTTGCACGTGCACTTCTTGATACTTTGAGGTCAGCATCTTTTTAAGGTCATCTATTTTTTCTGGGTTTCTGCCCGCAATCAGTAAATCGTAACCCTCAAGTGCAAGCTGTTCACAAATAGCATTACCAAGGGCACCGGTTGCCGCGGTGACCATGATTGTGTTTCTTGCTTCAGCAATTGAAAAAAATGTTGATAGAAGAAATAAAACAATCATCATTTCAATTTTTCTTTTCATATTATTTCTCGACTTCTTCCAAATGTTTGTGGTTATGAATTTCATAGAAGAATTCTTACAGTCATAGTAATGTTTTTAAAAGTATGTTTTTTTTGTTTTGATAGTTTATGAACTTGTTCCCCATCTTCCATGCCTATGTCGTTGAAAGCATTCGCGTCTTAAATCTTGACAGTCCGTTAGCCGCTGGCTGGCAACAAAAAATCACTGTCGAGCCAACACGCGACCCCAGTCATGGTGACTTGGCCACCAATGCGGCGATGGTTTTGGCAAAGCCTTTAGGTCAACCCCCGAAAGATCTGGCGCAACGCATCGCTTCGAACTTGCTCGATCGATCAGAGATTATCAAGGCTGAGGTGGCGGGGCCCGGGTTTATCAATTTAACACTATCGCCTGAATTTTGGCAGGCGCAGCTTCCCATCATTTTAGAAAAAGGTAGCCATTATGGCGCATCAGCTTTAGGCGCTGGTCAAAAAGTGGATGTCGAATTTGTTTCCACCAACCCAACAGGCCCTATGCACGCCGGCCATGGTCGTAACGCGGTTTTGGGGGATACGGTGGCTGCCTTATTATCTAAGGTTGGGTATGATGTTTGTCGTGAATATTATGTGAATGATGCTGGGGGGCAGATTAACGCCTTGGCACGGTCTGTTTATGTGCGTTATCGCGAGGCATGTGGTCAGCCTATCGAAATAGCTGATTTTGACGCTGATATGTACGCGGCTGATTATTTAGTTCCCTTGTCTAAAAAGATTTTCGAACAAGATGGCACCAAGTGGCTGAATCAACCACAGGAAAACTGGTTAGATTATTTCCGTGAGATTTCCACCCAAGAAATGTTAAATCTGACTCGCCAAGATTTAGAAAACTTAGGTGTGCACATGAATGTGTTCACATCTGAAAAGGCTTTGATTGCAAACAATCAAGTTCAAAAAACATTAGATATTTTACAAGCCAAGGGTGACGTATACCAAGGTGTTTTGGAACCGCCTAAGGGGCATGTCATTGACGACTGGGAACCCCGTCCTCAAACCTTGTTTAGGGCAACAACCTATGGTGATGATGTTGATCGCCCTTTGTGCAAATCAGATGGAGAATGGACATATTTTGCCGGTGATGTGGCCTATCACCAAGATAAACTGCAACGGGGTTTCGACCATTTAGTTAATGTTTTTGGGGCTGACCACAGTGGCTATGTGAAACGGATTCAGTCCGCCGTTAAGGCCTTAACCGATGGGCAAAAAACGGTCGAGATTAAAGTTTGCCAGATGGTCAATTTTCTTGATAATGGTGTGCCGGTTCGTATGTCAAAACGGGCAGGAACGTTTATTACGTTGAAGGAAGTCATTGAACGGGTTGGTAAGGACGCAACGCGTTATATGATGGTTTCGCGACACCAAGATATGTCGATCGATTTTGATTTTGCCAAGGTGATTGAACAAAGCCGCGACAATCCCATTTTCTATATTCAATATGCTCATGCGCGGGTGTATTCGGTTTTACGTCATAATCGTGATATATTTCCAGAGTTAACCTTGAAAAACGTATCATTGCCTTTACATCTGTTAAAGGATGAGCATGAATTAGCAATGATTAAAATATTAACGAATTGGCCACGTCAGGTTGAGGTGGCAGCGCAAACACGGGAACCGCATCGGGTGGCAAATTTCTTGTATGATGTTTCTTCTACGTTTCATGCTTTGTGGAATAAAGGAAAAGACCATACTCATTTGCGATTCATAGACCCACAGAACTTTGAACAAACACAGGCTCGCTTGGCCCTTATTACAGCAACAGCAGCTGTTATTGCCAGCGGCTTAGAGCTTTTAGGTATTACCCCAGTACAGGAGATGAAATAATGGCACGCTTTTTTGGTGGACGTAAAAATCAAGCAGAAAATGACTTTCGGCGGTTTGAACAAGAGATGTATTTAAAATCTTCACCGCGTCCAACGCAACCTTCTGACAGAGAACCGACGGATGAGTACGATGACCAATATGTTCAGCCCAACCTTGGGAATCGGGGCTATCCGCCCTCTTTAAGGCAAGAGTCTTATCAACAGCAATCTCAACCTCAACCAAGGCCGCAGCCGCCATTTAGGTCTGCCCCTTCTTTAGAGGATGAGTCAGGTGACTTTGGCCGTTTGCGTCCGTCCCGTCAAAATGAACGCCAGAGTGAGCGTCAAAATGAGTATGGCCAAGGTGGGTATAACCAAAATCACTATAAAAAGCCCTCCCGAACGGATGAACTGAAAGGCCTTAGTTTTTGGCAAGATGACCAAGAAGAATCATCAGACGATTCGGAAGAATGGGTCGAACGGCCTTCTCCCTTTAAATTCATTGTTGCCTTAATCGGCCTGACTGTGATGGTGGCCATTCTTTGGTTTGGCTATCGTTGGCTCAGCCAACCCAATGCCGAGGGGCCAGTTTTGATTGAGGCAGAGCCCGGGCCTTTTAAGGTTAAGCCAGAAAATCCTGGTGGGGCAGAGATCCCTTATCAAGACAAATTGATTTACGGAAGAATCACCCCTGGCACAGAGGCGCCGGTTGAACGGTTATTACCACCGCCTGAACAGCCAATGGCTCCGCCTGTTGCTGATCCTTCTCAACAACAGCAGCCGGGTTATCCTCAACAGCAACCTTCTCAGCAACAACAGCCTTACCCACAACAAGGGTATCAACCCAGTGGCGTTCCTGTGCCTCCTCAGCCGGCTTATCCCTCAGCCCGTCCCAGGACAGGCTAATCAGGGACAAGTTAACCAAGGGCAACAGGCTTATTATCCGCCTGCGCCAGATGCGGCAGTGCCTCAACCACAGGGCGGTCAACCCTATCCGGGTCAAATGCAGCAGCCGGGTTAT
Source organism: uncultured Alphaproteobacteria bacterium (assembly GCA_903905285.1). Lineage (GTDB taxonomy): Bacteria > Pseudomonadota > Alphaproteobacteria > Paracaedibacterales > CAIULA01 > Finniella. The sequence goes on along the minus strand of CAIVFQ010000165.1, from coordinate 572 downwards.
GCTCCTCAATCACCGCAACCACGGGCCGTTGCGCCTGTTGTGCCAGAGGCTCCCGCAGGGGTTGCTCCTTCAAAACCTGCCCCCGCTGCGAAAATTATCCCGGGCGCAGGATTTTATATTCAATTGGGGACGTTGCCAACCGAAGCCGCCGCTAAGGATGAATTAAAGCGGTTACGTAAAAAACATCGCGCAGAGTTAGCTGATTATGAGGATCGAACAGAAGTCTTTGAAACAGACGATGGGAAGAAAATTTATCGTGCCTTGATCGGCCCCTTTCAAAAACGAAATGCCGCTTTGTCAAAGTGCAATAGGTTGGGCAGCACGTGCCGTGTGATTCAGCTTCCTTAAAGAGAGTACAAACACTTGACCAAAGCCGTCCTCTTTAGTTGCCAAGGGCCAGATCTGCTGCCCGAAGAGGCGGCGTTTTTCAAAGACGCTCAGCCATTAGGGTTTATTTTATAGTCTCCTAATTGGTTAAAACCTTCGCCTTCAGGCGAAAGAGACTTCAGTCCTTGTTTGTATTCTTAAAATTTTAGTAGAGATGGATTTGCATTTGTGCGTCTCATCTGGTA
>CAIVFQ010000164.1 GCA_903905285.1 uncultured Alphaproteobacteria bacterium | reverse complement strand
CAAGAAGATGCGGGGGTGACAAGAAGATGCGGGGGTGACAAGAAGATGCGGGGGTGACAAAAGTGCTGGCATCGGCAGCTTGAAATAACAATTTTAAGGCTTGGGACAAAAAAACTTTGACCCACATATGGTACAAATCTTTATAGATTGTCTTTTTGGTTTTTAGCCACAAACCTTCCAACACAGCCAACCAACTGGCAAGACCAATCGTGAAGGCAGGGAAGAGAATATGAAAACTAACTGTGAACGCGAATTGAATCCGTGCTAAAAAAAACGGGATCTAGATTCATTTATACTCCTCACAAATGAAGATATCGGCTTTTCTGTTTGATCTTTTTCCCATAAACGGCGACTCAAAAACCCTCCGTAGCTTTGCTATACAAAGTTTCTTCGTCTTGTTTCTGTAAAAAATCTCTTCCATAAAATTCCAACATTTTCATTTACGAGGGGTATAAAAAACTTTAACAAACTGACTCGCTCAATTCTAACCAACGCGTCTCGGCCTGGTCAAGCGATTGCTCTTTTTCCTTTAGCTGTTGGCTAATCAAGGAAATTTCATGATGGGGTTTGTTGATAAGTTCAGGATTGGCCAGCTGGTTTTCTAAGTCATTTATTTGTTGATTCAACTGTTGAATCAAGGCTGGCAGCTGTTCCCATTCCCTTTTTTGATTATAAGAAAATCGTTTCGGTTGAGGTTTTTCAACATTATCTGGCACACTGGGTTTATTAGGTGTTTGTGTTTTCGTTTTTACATTTGGTCGTTGACGTAAATAATCTTTATAGCCGCCTATATACTCAGAAATGACCCCCTCGCCTTCCACAGCGATAATGCTGGTGGTTAGCTTATCCAGAAACACGATCGTGGCTGACAATCAGCAGCGTGCCTTCAAAGTCGCTCAGCATGTCAATCAACAAATCAAGGGTATCCATATCAAGATCATTGGTTGGTTCGTCAAGAACCAAAAGATTCCCTGGTTGAGCCAGCGCCTGAGCCAAACACAGACGGTTTTTCTCGCCCCCTGATAAAATGCTAACCATGCCCCTGATTTGCTTCTCCTCAAACAGGAAATCTCTCAAATATCCAAAGACATGACGGGGATTCCCCTGCACGAAAACCTGGTCCCCACCTTGAGGGCACATGCTTTCCCACAAGGTTAAGCGAGGGTCAAGCTTTGTCCGCAATTGATCAAAGTAGATAGGTTCAACGGTTTTACCTAAGCGCACATGACCTTCATCGGGCGGCGTCAAACCCAGCAATACTTTTAACAGGGTTGTTTTGCCAGCCCCGTTCGGCCCAATAATACCAATCTGTTCACCCCTTAAAATGCGCGCACTAAATTTATCAATCAATGTGCGCCCAGCAATAACCTTAGTAACCTCTTTGGCCTCAATGGTTAGTTTACTACCCCAATTGCCATCCAGGGCCACTGACTTTGTTTTGCCGATCTGATTACCAAGACGATCGCTTTTTTGTGCCCGCAAGTCCATTAATTGCCTTAATCGCCCTTGGTTACGTTTACGACGTGCTGTCACACCACGATGCAACCAATGGGTTTCTAACCGCAACCGATTATCAAGACGGTCAAGGTGCTTTTCATCCTCTTCTAGAATCTGATCAGACCAATTTTCAAAATCACCAAACCCTTTTTTGTGATGACGAAGAATCCCCCTGTCCAACCATAAAGTAGATGTGGAAACGGTTTCCAAAAACGTTCGATCATGGCTGATGACAATCAAGGCGCCTTTGAAGTCGCGCAAATAACCTTCCAGCCATTGAATCGTCGTTAAATCTAAGTGGTTCGTTGGCTCATCAAGCAACAAGATGTCAGGTTCAGCCACCAGAGTTCTTGCCAAAGATACCCGCCGGCGCTCTCCACCTGACAGATTAGCCATGACCCGTGAAGGATCCAGGTCTAATCGATAAACCATCGCTTCGGCTTTGAACGTTTCTGCCTTTTCTTGAATAAACTCTAAAATTGTTTGTTCAGGAGGAAGATCACCATCTTGTGGCAAATATTGTAACTACCCAGGTTGGGAAAGAAAAAAGTGTTTAAAGTTTTGTTCAAATCATTCATAAGTTTTGTATGGATAAAAAAGATAAAGAGATAGAAGCCCTCAAAGAAGAGATAGTCGTACTCAAGGCAGTTATTGTGGCT
>CAIVFQ010000163.1 GCA_903905285.1 uncultured Alphaproteobacteria bacterium | reverse complement strand
TTCTAACTTGAAAGGTAAAACACCTATGCAGTATATTCAAAACATCCTACTCAAGGATGCAGCATGAGTCTCATAGTCCATGAACTTGTACAAGTGTAAATTGACTAGACTTTGCCTGAAAAATTGAGTATTTAATTAAGGGTGAAGCCGGTTTAGCTCAGTTGGTAGAGCAACTGATTTGTAATCAGTAGGTCGCGAGTTCGAATCCTGCAGCCGGCACCAGTCTTTCCAAGGGTTTCAGAGAATTCCCAATCCTAAAAATAATTTTCCAAGTAGCAAATAGGTAGCACAAGAAATAAAACCAGATCGCAATGGGGAATAGGCAATTGTTCCTAATCATGGTTATCATAAAAAATCATGGTTATCATAAAAAATCATGGTTATCATAAAAAATCATGGTTATCATAAAAAATCATGGTTATCATAAAATGTGTGTATAATTTATATTAAACTTTAATTGTATATATTTTTGCCTTTAATAAGTATATATACAATTTATGTAATAATTTAATGACATTTTATGATAAATTAATTATTTTCACCCCACCACGCATTGAATCTGGAATTATTTTTCAGTTTCTAGGAAAAGGGGCTAAAAATCTCTGTGATCGGCAGAATCATTGGCTTTCAGCGTTTTCCAAAAGGGCTAATGAGGGGCTAAACGGGGCTGACAAGAAATAATAATGCATCAACTTGAGGATATAGGAATCATCGCATGCCCAAATTAATCAACGCGCTGTCGCGCTAACTCCCGCCTAAAGGCGAGGTATTTTCCCATCCCAAATAACCACATAAAAAGGATTGTGGAATCAACCCCTGCTCAGGATAAAGACGTTGTGCTTTGGGATAGTGAGGTTAAGGGCTTCTGTTGTAAGATCACCCCTGCTGGCAAAAGGGTTTACCTGTTTAGTCCCATATTATGCTGGTATGGATTAATGATAAATTTTTCTGGTTGAGATTGCCAGATATTTAGGATGACTTCGTAGGGTGTTAATCCTTTGAGAGTTTTGAGTCTTTTGGTGAAGTTGTATGCATTCACAAAGGCGGCAAGATGATTTTTGAGCTGATCATGGGGAATCATAATGGTGCCGCTTTACCGTGGCTTCTTTGAGGGTACGGTTCATGCGTTCGACCTGTCCATTGGTCCAGGGATGGTTAACCTTTGTTAAACGGTGTTCAATGTCATTATCATGCCAGATACGATCAAAGTGATGCATCCAGGTATGCTTATCAACTTTTCTATTGGTAAAATGAATGCCATTATCGGTTAGAATTGTGTGGATTTTGTAAGGTATCCTTTGGATGACATTGCGTAGAAACTGTGCTGCTTCTACCTTGCCATACTTCTCTAAAAGCTCTACGTAAACAAACTTTGATGTACAATCAATAGCCACAAAAAGATAAAGTTTTCCTTCTTCCGTGCGTACTTCAGCGATATCTATGTGAAAATAACCAATTGGATAGGCTTTGAATTTCTTCTTTGGTTGTTTGTATCCTTCTACCTCTGGTAAGCGGCTGATACCATGACGCTGGAAACACCGATGCAAAGAAGACCGCGTAGCTTATAAGGCTAATAATGTATGCTTACGAAAAGCAACACAAACAGCCTCTTCCTCCAAAGTAAGCGTTGTTGAATGAGGATCTTTGGGGCCCATAGGAGAGCATCTTGGACACTGTCTCTCTTCCTCCATTTCAAAACAGTCTTCGCGTTAATCCCATATCGGCTAGCAAGAGCGCTTAGGCTCTCTTGACTATTTTGTATGAGTCGACGTACTGCCTCTGTCATTCTGGTGCATCCATGTAATACTTGTCTCATAATTCCTTCTTGGATGGTATTTCAATAAATCTTATACCATCACACAACGGGACTAAACACCTAGATAAGATTGATGGTTGAATTTTATGGATTTCTCAAGAGAATTTCAGCATGATTTACCTGTTTTTTAAATTTTCACCTCCTAGAAACCTCAGGCACACAATCATTCAAGGATTGACTTTATTCCTTAATCAGAGGACACTATTTCTCCTGTTCTACTAAAATTTTCTGGCAACTTAATGAATTTTATCAACAATCTTTTTATTTTCTTATTAATTTTAGAATTTAGAATTTGCAATGCTTGTGAAATTAATTTAGCAGATTATACACGCACAAAGGACTCTCCCACTACTTACACACTGGCTCTTTTGGACAAATCGATGGTTGCCAATATTGTGGCCGATGAGTCCATTCCTAAAGAGCTCAGACCCTTTATCCATCCTGCCATAAAATTGACTAGTACCCATAGATTAGAAGCGAAAACTTTTCCTAAAAAAGATAATTATCCACAACACTTCGTTGTGGAATTAAAACATAGAAAAGGTGTGTTTCGTTCGGCTCTTTTAACAGAAGCCCTACTTCAGGAAGAAGAGGAAAAACCTAAAGATGATAGTGGTCAACACGTCAAGTTGGATAGTGAAGATGATAGTGATCAGAGTGAAGATGGTAGTTATGAAAGCAAGGATTCTTCCGGTGAAGCAGAACAAGATGGTGAAGACGAAAATGAAGACCTTGAGTATGCAGCTTCAATGATTTTATATCCTGTTACTGAAGGTTCAGATGAAGTCTTAGCTTATCTTCTTGGAAATTGGACGTCTCTATTAAACACAACGGCAATTATCTCTTCGTTTGGTTTGAAAATAACTGTTTCAATTGGTGTTGCATCGACATTTGATTGTAGATATGAAGAACTCTCCAACATTAAAGAAATCGTCACAGAAACGCGTCGTCAAGCTAAACCGATGAGAGGCATTGGTAAACAGCAAAAGGGTCTCGGCAAAGTGACAGACTTCGGTATTGATGCGGCCAGTGATGGGCTTGAAAAAGTTAGACTTAATCCGGCAAGAAATTGGGGGAAAGCTCTCTTAGACGGTGACGATTTTTTTAAATTTCGGCTTCCTACTAAGGTAACAAAATCCACTAAGAAAGGTAATAAACCCATTGTCGTAAAACCTTTTAATGACCGCTACGCTATGTATGATGTTGCGAAAGAAGTTTATCGTGTTTATTCGACAGGTACCATACACAAAGATTTTTTGCCTTATTTAGATGATCCTGTAACAGGAGATATTGTTGGTGTCCTCAACAAGGAACTGCAAGAAAAATGGCAAGACTACTTCTCTAAAGATAAAATTTTGTATATGCATTGGACATTTTGGTTTCGAGCAAGGGGACAGGAAGATGTAGGGGAAACTTTAAAGAAAATTAAAGAAGGAGGCGCTTTGCAAGACATAGAAATTGGAGGTCAAAAGTATAAACCTACACAACTTGTTCGGTCTTTACCTATTCCTTTATGTTTAAAATTTGCTAAAAAATCTGATTATTATTGGTTTGATAGGGGACGATGGTATCGGATACCCGAAACAAGGTTCCAGGTGATTCAGAAAAGAATTGCAGATGTAACAGTAGAGCAGAAAGATTTATTTTTACCTGACTATGAAATCGATGGTGAAGAAGATGATTACAAGGAGTTGGCATACAATAAAGCCGCCGTTGAAGCTATGAACTCCCAAAAGGGTGGTAAGAAACCTGTGTCTGAAGTCATTTTATTGGATCGTGAAAATGTGTCGCTTGGGGGTAGAGATGATAAATTTGAGTTTGCTGATATTTTGATGCAAGATTCTAACGGAAAATATTTTTTAATTCATGTAAAAAGAGAACGTTCACGAGCGATCGATCATCATCGAACCCAAGCGGAAAGGTGCGCTTTATTTTTAGGAGAAAACCTTGATAGAGGGGTGTTACCTGGCTTGCTTATGAAAGATATAGTACAAGATTTTTATAGAAATTATATCACACTTCCTAAAAAGAAACCCGATCCGAAAGAAAAAAAAGATAAGGATGCTGAACAAGGGCGGTGTTCAGACTTTAGAACAAAATTTTTTAGCAAAAGGAAAGAGATAAAAACTGAAGAAGAACAGGTGTCTAAAAAGAAGAAAGGGGGTCAGTTCTTCGATTTTGTTAAAGATGACATTCTTAACGTGCGTTCAGAGGATCGTAAATTTCTCAAGAAGATTATTACGTCTTCTACACTAAAACCCTTGATTATGCGATTTGAGTCTTATGGAGACGCACTATTTCGATGCTTTGACGCTTTGGAGGATTTTATTCTTTATGGTTCCGTAAAAAAAGTAACTGACGCTGAGAAAAAAAATGTGCTCATTAGTCCTGACCGTATTGATTTTGTAAAAGGGTTTTTAGAGAAAGTCTTAACTTTGTTAGACAAACACTCTTCTCTAACAAAGCATCATCAAGGAGCATTGCCGCAAAAAGATCGCGAAAATATCACAATTGTTCTCGCCATTATTGGTGATGGTTCTGGAAAAGATGATTTTCATCGTCAGCAGCTTTGGGGTATGGATCAGACGCGAAAACTTATTGAAAAACAAGGGTTTAAATTTCAAGTGGTATTTATTAAAGACAAAACAAAAAAGATAGAGGAAAAAGATAAAGACGATGATCTTTCGGACGATTTAGCAAAAGACGCTGCAGGCAGCGATAGTCCTGGATCAACATCTCTCGTGTTGCCTGCTTCTCCTCCTATCATTGATCCAATTTTAGAAGCTGCAAAGAAGAAAGCTGTAGAGGTTTACGGCAAGAAACCTGGTTATCTGGATATCTTAGATGATATTATGGTTACCGAAGACGGCCGAAAGTATTTGCACCTTAAAGTAGATGGCAGTCAAGGGGATTGTTGTTTTCACGCCCTTGGACTAAAAAGAGAAACGGTCATTAAACAAATGGGTAATTATATAGACGAGAGTGAAGGTGCATTATTAAAGGAGGGAATTAGAGCACAAGTTGAGCATGGTTTGAGTTTACGAAACCTTTGTAATCCTATAATGACAACAGCAAACACCAAAGACCTTAGCGCTTTTCAAGGTCATGGTTTATCAGGTTGGAAGAAAACTGTTCTTGAAGGTATCGATGGGGACCTTAGTAAAGATGAGAGTGAGGAAGTAGGGAGTGCGTTTGATGCTGTCATTGAACAACAACCGGCAGCAACCCCTGATTGGGATACAGTTTTAAAAAACACTCAACGGATTCGTGATCTTGTTTATAAAGCTACAGCTGGAGTTGAACAACTGATAAACTACAAAGAATTTGTTGAAAAATGTAGGGCTGATTTGTGGAAAAGGGTAGGGGATAACACATTGTTGGCTAGAATTGAACAGCATTTTAAGAAAGTTGGTGTGCTGGACGACAAAGGAGACCTGCTAAGAGCTCCTACTGATAGTGATTTAGATTTTGAAGCATTAAAAAAGACAATAGTTACAAAGAGGGAGGCTCTTGGAAAAAAGAAACCTAGAAAACCGGACTTGAAACAAAAAAAAGAGCAAGATTTAGCTCAATTGCAAGATCAAGTAAAAAGGTTAACCTTCTTAGAAGCTATTAGTACCAAGCATATAACTTATATTAAGTATCAGTTTGAATTTTCTACGGCAACGGCTCAGCGCAAAAAAGAGATTTTAGAGAGTTTTTACCTCGCTAATCATGAGTGGTTAGACCCATCAGCGATTATGCATTTAGGTCCCCATTTTGGTTTTAAGGCTAAATTATTTAAAAGAGAAAACTCCTCTGGTTCCCTTCGTATTGATGCTAAAACGTCTGATGCAGATGTTATAGACGCCGCTCCCTGTCGGCTAATTGTATACGTGAACGATAATCACTACGACTTGTTATACCCTATTAATGAAGGATAACTAGCTCAGTCGGATTTTATGCCGTGTTGTCCTACCAGAAAATCACACGTTGAGAGGAATAGTGGCTTCAATGCAAAGACTTTCTTAAAGTGTGATTTATAGTCTCCTAATTGGTTAAAACCTTCGCCTTCAGGCGAAAGAGACTTCAGTCCTTGTTTGTATTCTTAAAATTTTAGTAGAGATGGATTTG
>CAIVFQ010000162.1 GCA_903905285.1 uncultured Alphaproteobacteria bacterium | reverse complement strand
TCGAGGCTTTCTCTCAACGAGACGCAAACAGGGGTTTAATATCTTTCATGCCATCCTAAATCCTCAGTTCTGCCCACAATAAACCTGGGTAGTTACGACTTTTGAACTATTTCTTATTATCCAGCCATCTTATCGATAATACTCAAAAAGAAGGAGAGAAGAAAATGAGGATAATTAAATACTTAGTTCTGTCTTTTTTAACCCTAAACCTAGCACCTCAAATGGCTTCAGGAATGGATGAATCTTATGAGCGTCTTTTAAGCCAAGAAGGAAATCATATCAGAAAATTGAAGGAAGAGGTCAAAAGGCTTGAACAGGAAACAGACAGGCTATCAGATGTTCAAGCAGAGCTTGCGGGCAAAATGTCTAGGCAAGAAAAAACGCCAGCCACAGTCGTTGATAGCTCTGACTCCAATTACCCTTCCTTCATAAGTTACCTTGGTTTTTCAAAGCAGAGAATTGATCATTTAAAGGACATATCATTACTTGTTGCTCTTAGCGTTTGGGTCATTTTTGACCCTTTTGTTTCTTCTTTATGTGGAGCCGTAGCAGTATTAATAGGTAGATAATTCGAAAAGTTAACTATTTGTTAATAATAAAAAATTATATTCTGTTCGGTGTCAGAATATAATTGTGGAGAATAAAATGAAGTCTTTAACAAAAATAATGATTTTAAGTTTGTCTTTAGGTGTATTTGCGCAAGATACATACGCTGGCGCCAATGTGGAGAAGGAGGATACGGGATGTTCATGTTGGGGTTTCATGAAGAACTTTCGTAAGGCGCGTAAAGTATTGGAGCCAATGGCAGGAACAGCCCTAGACATAGCTGCAAAGGCCACTGGGGACTCAAAACTTCATGACATTGCGAAGATAATAGGTGCTGTCGATGATACTATCAATGCAACAGAAGATGCTTTGAAAATTAATTTTAATGCCACTTCTCTTGAGGATGGCATGAAGGATCTTAATCTGAAGGAGGGGGCTAAGGCAACTACTGATGGTCTTTCAAATGTGCTGCAGGTGGCCGGAGAAAGTGAATCTAAGGCAGCTGAGCTCTTGAAAAAAGTTGGAGAAAAGCTTTAATTAAAAAACATTCTTCTTTTTTTTGATATTTAACTGGTTGCCACTTTAGGCAGTCAGTAATGATCTTCCCCGCTTATACCCTTAGGCGGGGAAAATTTTTAGTCTAATATTCTTGATTTCCAAAGCCTAATTTTTTATATTGTTAGCAGACTCACGACGATGCTGCTAATGCAGAGAGAAAATTTAGGAGATTACACTATGGCTAAAGTCATTGGAATTGATTTAGGCACCACCAATTCTTGCGTTTCGGTGATGGAAGGTTCAACGGCCCGCGTTATTGAAAACAGCGAAGGGGCGCGTACGACTCCTTCTATGGTTGCTTTCAGTCAAAGTGGTGAACGCTTGGTTGGTCAGTCGGCGAAACGTCAGGCTGTTACAAACCCTGAAAATACCTTGTTTGCTATCAAAAGGCTCATCGGGCGGTCTTTCAAAGATCCGATGACACAAAAAGATATTAGCCTTGTGCCTTACAAAATTTGTGAAGCTGAAAATGGGGATGCCTGGGTTCAGTCGCGTGATCAGAAATATAGCCCTAGCCAAATTAGTGCCTTCATTTTACAAAAGATGAAAGAAACCGCCGAGGCTTATTTGGGTGAAACTGTTACTCAGGCAGTGATTACCGTTCCAGCCCATTTTAATGACGCACAACGTCAAGCAACCAAGGATGCCGGCAAAATTGCTGGCCTGGAAGTTTTACGTATTATCAACGAACCGACAGCGGCTGCTTTAGCCTATGGCCTTGAAAAGAAAGCCCACGGAACGATTGCTGTATACGACTTGGGGGGTGGTACGTTCGATGTTTCCGTTTTAGAAATTGGCGATGGTGTTTTTGAAGTCAAATCAACGAACGGCGATACGTTCTTGGGCGGTGAAGACTTTGATGCTCGCATCATGGATTATATCGCTGACGAATTTCAAAAAGAACAAGGCATTGACCTGCGAAAAGATAAGCTGGCCTTGCAACGATTAAAAGGAGCCGCTGAAAAGGCAAAAATTGAATTGTCATCAGCGATGCAGACAGACATCAATTTGCCATTCATTACGGCTGACGCAGCGGGCCCCAAGCATTTGAATTTGCAATTAACTCGGGCTAAGTTTGAATCTTTGGTTGATGACTTAATTCAACGCACTGTTGAACCTTGCCGTGCAGCCTTAAAAGATGCTGGGTTGACTGCTAAAGACATTAACGAGGTGATTTTGGTGGGTGGTATGACCCGCATCCCCAAAATTATTGAAACCGTCAAATCATTCTTCCAACGGGAACCGCATCGTGGGGTTAACCCTGATGAAGTGGTCGCGATTGGGGCGGCGATTCAAGGTGGCGTTTTGAAAGGCGATGTGAAAGACGTTCTTTTGCTGGATGTTACGCCATTGTCATTGGGCATTGAAACGTTAGGCGGAATCTTTACACGATTGATTGATCGCAATACAACCATACCCACCCGTAAAAGCCAGGTGTTTTCAACCGCTGAAGATGGCCAAACGGCTGTGACTATTCGTGTCTTCCAGGGTGAACGCGAAATTGCGGCGCAGAATAAAGTGTTGGGCCAGTTTGACCTTATGGGCATTGCTTCAGCACCTAGAGGAATGCCACAGATTGAGGTTACCTTTGATATTGATGCGAACGGTATTGTTCAAGTTTCTGCAAAAGATAAGGCAACAGGCAAAGAACAGCAAATCCGCATTCAGGCATCGGGTGGATTGTCAGACGATGACATTCAGCAGATGATTAAAGACGCAGAATTAAATGCTGCTGAGGATAAAGCTCGCCGGGAAATGATTGAGTTAAAAAATCAGGCTGAAGCAATGGCTCACAGCACAGAGAAAAGCTTAAAAGAACATGGTGATAAAGTATCAGAGACTGACAAAGCAAGCATTCAGGCTGCTATTGATGACTTAAAGCAAGCAATCTCTAGTGAAAATGCCGATGAAATGAAAGCAAAGTTAGAAGTTCTAACCCAGGTATCTATGAAGCTGGGTGAGGCTATTTACAAAGCTTCTTCACAAGAGAATAGCCAGGCACCCGAGTCAAACGACGCTGATGGAATTGTTGATGCCGAGTTTGAAGACGTGGATGGCACAGACCGTAAGCATGGTTAATTGTCTTAACTGTCATTCCCTGAGCCCTTTGTTATAATTCCTGCGATTCTTTGTCATTCCCGCGAAGGCGGGAATCTAGAATAGTGTTACTGGACCCCCGCCTTCGCGGGGGTGACAATGGCGTGTCGGATGTGACGGAGAAAACCGAAAAATGATCTGAAAGGGATAGAGTCCTTCCATGGCCAATAAAGATTTATATAAAACCTTAGGCGTTAGCCAAAGTGCGAGTCCTGACGAAATCAAGAAAGCCTATCGTAAGTTAGCAATGAAGTATCACCCTGATAAAAATCCGGGTGATAAGACCGCTGAGCAAAAGTTCCGCGATATTGCTGAAGCTTATGAAATTTTAGGTGATGATCAAAAGAAAGCAGCCTATGACCGGTATGGATCAGCTGCTTTTGAGCAGGGCATGGGCAATGGTGCCGGACAGGGACAGGGACAGGGACCTGGGTTTGGTGGTTTTGGCTTTTCCGGTAATTTTTCGGATATCATTGACGAAATGTTTGGTGATTTGGGCGGTGGCCGGGCTGACACGTTTCAGCAAATAGGGGCTGATGTTCGCTTTAACCTAGAAATTTCTTTAGATGACGCGTTTAAAGGTACCACTGCACGCGTCAAATTCACGACAGGCGTTTCTTGTGATCACTGTCATGGCTTGGGAAGTCAAGGGGGGCTTGCGCCCAGCACGTGTACTACCTGTCAAGGGCGCGGTAAAACGCGATATCAACAAGGGTTTTTTACCATTGAAAGAAGCTGTAGCACCTGTGGCGGCAGTGGAAAAACCATTGCTGATCCTTGTCGTCCTTGTGGTGGACAGGGGCGCGTTAGGCGCGAAAAGAATCTTGAAGTAAAAATCCCCCCTGGCGTAGAAGAAGGAACACGTATTCGTCTTACCCGCGAAGGGGAGGCCGGCTTAAGGGGAGGGCCCGCCGGGGATTTATATGTTTTTCTAAGCATTCGCCCTCATCGTTTGTTTAAGCGCCAAGGTGCTGATCTGTTTTGCCGTATCCCTATTCCTATGATTACAGCGGCTTTGGGCGGAGAAATCGAAGTTCCGTGCATAGATGGCAGTAAAAGCAGTTTGAAAATTCCCACAGGAACCCAAGGCGGGCAACAGTTTCGCCTGCGTGGAAAAGGTATGTCAGTATTACGCAGTGGCGTTCGGGGTGATTTAATTATTGAAGCGGGCGTTGAAACCCCAGTCAACTTAACCAAAAAGCAAAAAGAATTGCTGAAGCAGTTTGAAGAAACAAGCAAACAAGAAGAAAACAGTCCTCAGTCGACGGGTTTCTTTGCCAAAGTTAAAGAATTTTGGGACGAGCTGGGGGGAACCTCTTAGGGGTTCTTTTAGCAACTTTTATTATCTATAAAAACACTTGAATGTGAAATAGAAATTCTGTAAATTCGATTATTCTGTTTTATTTCAAGTTTAATTTTGTGAATATTATTCATTTTGCAATTCTTTTTGTCTTTATTTCGGTCTCTTGTCGTGCCGTTGATTATGTTCATCAACAAGATCAATACCGATGTGGCGTTTATGCCAGCAGTCGTGATGCCAACAAGGCCCAGCCTTTTATCAATAATATAAGTCGCCAACTGACCAATCACTCGAATATCAATTACAGGCGCACGGCCACTGATGCTGATCGTGAAGCTGTTTACAAAGCCATGATGGGCAGTGTTATTGTGCATGGTGGTGCTTTTGGCTCGTTTTATAAATCAACCTCTAGTGACGCTCGCTTTCAAAGTCACTTTGATGCTTTACGGGTAATCGATAAATCCATAAGGGTTCTGTGGCAGGGCGTTCTCACGAATCGCTATGTTGACAGCCTTGATCAGATTACTACCAATCTGGCACGCCAAACTTTATTAACCACGCATTTTGTTAAGTGGTTTTACGAGGCCTTAGAATCTTACAAACATGAATTGAACTTTTTTGGCGGGGCGGCTAGCGTTGAATGGTTTCAACAGGTATCTTCTCGATACTCTGATGCTGTTGCAATTACCGGAGAAAATATCAAAATATTGCACACAGAATCTGTCGAGAAAATTGGCCTTTTTAAGGCATTGAGAAATACATCAGGCAAGACAACAGGTCGTGACCGCCAAATCAAAGCTGAATATATGTCTTGGTTGTTGGCCAAGGCAGCCGGTTTGGCACGGGTTGTTAATCCTGTGATTCCGGTACGCATTCAAGGGGGGAAGTTGATTATTGACCCTGAAAATTATGACGGCACTTTGGAACCATTCGTTGGAATGCCAATTTATGATCATGAGAGGGGTTATCCGACAGCGATGGAAAATTACCCCACACGTTTGCGCCAGTTGTATTCAAGGGTCTTAAATTATGCGTCATTTTTCTCCATAAGTTTTACGAGACCTTCAAGAACGCAAGACACTTTAAGTAATTTTTTGAGATACAACACAAGCTTTAAAATTGATGGTTTATCATCTTTACTCTCAAAACCAGAAAAAGTTCTAGATCTGTACTTGCCGAGTATTAACGTGTCCACAATTGCGACCTACTTTTCTGAAAAAGGTCGATCATTTCCACAATTTTCCAAATATGGTTTTATTGAAAATTTGGGGAGAGTTTCTCGATCAAGTCAATATCAAGACTTAGAATTGTTCAATCGTTCTATGGATGCTGAGGATTTATTGTCATTGGTTGTTTTCTGGCATTTAACGTTGCAAGACGACATGAATCATTCAAACATTATTTTCAGATCAACAGCTGACGGTAAGATCGTTCCAACGGTTGATGTGTCAATGGGCTGCACCGGAGGGATCCTTAAACGTGTACCCATGGTTTATCCTTTAAAACAATCAGCCCAACCATTGGAAAAGTCAGCCAAACACCGGGTAAGTCAAATCTCTGGAGATCGTTTAAACCAGGTGATGCAGGCTTACCAGAGGCGCAGAAAGCCTTCTGCCGACAAAACCAAAGCTTTTACCATCAGTGATCAGACGAATTTAATGTCTCGATTAAGGACTATCAAGCAGACTGTTAATGGCTCCACCACCGTCAGACAAGTCATGCATGGCTTGATTCCTGGACAATTTGAGGGGCTTCAATTCCAAGTAGAACAAGATTTGTTAAGTTGGCATCAAACCTGCAAGGATACACTTGGTTGCACAGTTTTGGATCCATTTCTTAATGCAGCAATGCCAAGCATTCAGGGTACAGGAGCTGCCGTGACTAAATTCAAAGAGATCCTTGGCTTTAGGGTGCCAACTTCTTATCTGTATCCCCTCGAATATGTTTTCTCAGCCGACTGGAAACGCTTTTTAAAAGGGCCAAACGATGGTACAAATCTGCAAGGATACTTACCATTAACAAGTGAAAACCTTTTATGGGGTCTAGGCATATAAACATTCTAGTCATCAAGCTTGGGGCTTTGGGTGATTTCGTTCAGGCAACAACCGCTTTTGCGGCTTTGCGTGCTCATCATTCAAAAGCTCAGCTGACATTATTAACCACAGCCCCTTACGTTGACTTTGCGAAACGCCTGGGATTCTTTGATCATATTTTGATTGATTCACGCCCCAAGTGGCATCAATGGACGCAGATTTGGTCCTTGGTCAACACATTGCGAAGCTGGTCGTTTGATACGGTGATCGATTTGCAAGGGGTTGACCGAACACGGCTTTACAAACGTCTTTTTCTGCGTTCGACACGGTGGATTGATCATCCGTCCTCTAAAGACTTATTACACCCCCAAGATCGATTTCGGTGTCAATTGGCAGAAATGGGGGGACACCATTTGCCATCGCTAGACCTAACCCTATTGGCCGAACAAGGTCCTCCTTCATCAACACCCTATGCACTTTTAATTCCGGGAGCCAGTAATGCCCACGGTGGGCGCAAAAAGTGGCCTGAATCACATTATGCATCTTTGGCGCAATATTTATTGGCGCAGGGGATTCAACCTGTGATTATCGGTGGGCCGGGGGAATTATTTCCTATGATTGATCAGCAAGCTCCAGGGTCTTTAAACCTAGTAGGGAAAACATCCTTTTACCAAGTGATTAGTTTGGCACAAAAAACCTTGTTTGCCATTGGCAATGATACGGGGCCGATGTTGTTGGCAGCCAGTGGGGGGTGTCCCACCTTGACTTTATATTCGTCTGTAAACCCAGCTGCCATTGGTGGTGCTAAGGGGGACAAAAATTTGGCCATAGAGGTGGATGATCTAAATGATTTGAGTGTGAAAAGTGTTATTGAAAAACTTAACGGTAATATGATTTTCTCACACTTGAGTTAAGCTATACCACGTCGCCCGGCCCTTTCCATATCGTTGAATGCGGCCAGATTGTACCAGCTCTCGCAGTCGAACTTTCAGGGTATTCTGGTTTGCTCCTGTATGCTCCACCATGTCCATAATTGTAAGTCGTTCGTGTTTTCTAAGGAGTTCCAAAGCCTGTACGGATAAAGAGGGAAGGGAGGCATCGTTGCCCAAGGCTCCTCCTTTCTCTACTTTGGTGGCAAGATTGGCTTTCTGCTTTTTCAGGCAGCGAAGGAAAAAGCCAATCCACGGTTCCCAATATGGGTTTGCTTTCAGGGACGTCTGTGTGCGGCGCAATGCCTTGTAGTACAAATCCTTATTATCCTCGATGACACTTTCTAGGGACGCATAGGGTACATAGCTGTATCCAGACCTAAGCAGCATAAGCGTGGTAAGAACACGTGACAATCTGCCGTTTCCGTCCTGAAACGGGTGAATTGACAAAAAAACCACGGCAAAAACAGCAACAATCAAAAGTGGGTGCAAGCTGTTTTCAGCGACAGCCTTATTCGCCCAATGCACCAATTCTTCCATTTCGCGGGGCGTGTCAAAGGGCGTTGTTGTTTCAAAGACAATGCCGATTTCTTTGCCGTGTTCGTCAAGGGCGACAACATGATTGGGAAGTTTCTTATAATCTCCTCGATGACGCTCATCCTTGTTGCTATGCCGTAATAAGATTTGATGAAGCTGCCGTATATGGTTTTCTGTGATGGTCATATCTTCATAGGCTTGAAAGATCATATCCATCGCTTCGGCGTAACCCGCCACTTCTTGTTCGTCACGAGTTTTGAAGGGGGTTGATGTTAAATTTGAGAGCAGCGTTTCCACTTGTCTATCGGTAAGCTTTGCGCCTTCGATTCGGGTCGATGATCCAATGCTTTCAACGGTCGCCACTTTGCGAAGCTGGCGAAGCCGCTCTGGGGACATATTTTTGAAGGCTTCCCATTTGCCTTTGAATTCGTCAATCTCGGCAATCAGCTTGAGAATCTCTTGGGTGATGGGTATCTTAGGTTCTTGCATGAGGGGCTTTTTTATCCGATTTTATATCTGATTGTACCCGATTATGCCCGATTTACCAAGACACTTGCGTAAGTGGAAAATATTTTTTCCCATAAATGATGAATTGAGCTAGGGTGTAGGGGATTGACTGTTTTAAACCGATTAATATGACCCATCATTCTTTACAACTGAACCAAGTAACGCGACGTTTTACCCAAGGTGGGCAAACCCTAGAGGTGCTAAAGAACATTCATTTGCATCTAAAAAAAGGCGAGAGTGTAGCCCTGGTTGGCCCTAGTGGTTCTGGAAAAACAACTCTGTTGCAAATTTGTGGATTATTAGAGGCGCCGACATCTGGCACTGTCAAAATTAATGATCAAGCTTGCGAAAGCCTGAACGATTTTGAGCGAACAATTTTACGACGCCAGTATTTAGGGTTTGTTTATCAGTTTCACCATTTGCTGCCAGAATTTTCAGCTTTAGAAAATGTTATTTTGCCACAGTTAATTAATGGCGTTACAAAGACTAAGGCGCGCCAACAAGCAGAAGTTCTGCTGGGTAATATGGGATTAGATCATCGTTTGCATCACAGACCCAATCAACTGTCAGGGGGCGAACAACAGCGCGTGGCCATTGCCAGAGCTTTGGCTAATAACCCTAAAGTTTTGTTAGCTGATGAACCGACAGGCAATCTTGATAATGCAACAGGTGAAAAAGTGTTTGGGGAAATGCTGGCTTTGGTTCGGAATAGCAATTTATCAACCTTAATTGCAACACATAACATGGACCTAGCAGGGCGTATGGATCGGATTGTCTATTTGAAAGATGGTGTTCTTTTTCCTTGAAAAACGGACTAACGCCGACACTCTAGGTAAAAAGCTGACCCAGCTGATGCTGCTCCAAGGACCATGGAGCCTGAGCCCAACACATAAAGTGGAGTGCCTGTATCAAAATAATTGCCGCGCGCGAGATTTATACTTATTGTGCCAAGAAAGAAAAAGCCACACGAGCTTATTTTTAAAACATTTGGAAGTAAACCATAGCAAAGAAGATCGCTTGTGTTTTCCCTAAGAAATCTAAAAAATCGACTTCTTTCTTCTAAAGCAGGAAGTGAAGAGGGGTTGTTTTGATTTCGCAAAACAGCAGCATTAGTATCCCCCAATTCTATGTCCTTACGTTCACTCATTGCTTCATATTCACTTTCACTAGAGTGAACGTAAGATTGAGAGGCATTTGCAAACAACCCAAATAACATTAAAAACTTAAGAGCACTTTTAAACTTCATGTTAGGCCATGTGCAAAAAAATGATTTATTACCTTCAATTGGAAGTAAAAAAGATTAGGTCGCATTCAATAATCAAGATTATGGAAACAAAGGTTGACTTGTAAGCTTCTTTGTAACTACCCAGGTTTATTGTGGGCAGAACTGAGGATTTAGGATGGCATGAAAGATATTAAACCCCTGTTTGCGTCTCGTTGAGAGAAAGCCTCGAATTAGGCAAAAGACTTCGGCTCCTCGGGTTGTTCTGAATCC
>CAIVFQ010000161.1 GCA_903905285.1 uncultured Alphaproteobacteria bacterium | reverse complement strand
CATCGACAATCATACAGATGCTCACAAAACAGATAATTTGCATAACTTATCTTTAGATTGACCGCGACTTCCAGTCTAGATAGCAACCTGCCAGCTTCAGCTGGCTGTCATTGAGAACTCATTAATGTCTAAAACAGTCAATCCATTTCTAAGGCTTAAGTTGATTTTGCCTATCCAGGAGGTTTTGGTTTTGCCTTATATTTTATTACCTAGAGAATTTTACGCCATGGTTGGTCACGTTCTGGCATCGGGAATGTTTGGTGATATTCCCACTGAGACAGAAGAAAAAATGGAGGATTTTATCGCCCACCAAAAGAGAGATCCTTTTATCGATTCAAATAGCTTTTTGATAACCGTTCTTGGTCTTTTTAAGGGGTCCCTTAGTGCACCGAAAGTTAATCCGAGAATCTTAAAAACATGTGTTGGTCTTTTGCCCCCCATTCTTGATCGGGTTCAAAAACAAGCTGTGGCAACCTGTCTTACAAATACCCCAAGGACCTTTGGATGAAGATGTTAAGAGCGTGTCTAGGTTGTTGGGTTTTATGATTGACCATTTCCAGGGTGTTAAATTGGAATATTTAAACAAAAAAAGTACTGTTGCCCGTTTTGGTAAAATGGATATCGTAAGGATTTTTGGCTGTTTAAATTTTCGTTTTGATTGCCATAATACATGGGTGGGTGACCCTTACGTTCCGCCAGCATTTGATGATTGGTGTTGCCGTTATGCCCAATGAATTTTATTGGTGTTGAAACAGAAACATGTATAATGCTGATCGTTGTAAATCTTAGTGTTTTTATTATAAAGGAGAGAAATGCGTAATCTATTGTCGTACCTTAAATTAAAAGATGGTTTTCTTTTAAAGTTGTTCTTGGTTTTTTTATCTCAGTTGTCTTGTGCTGGGGCTGCAAGTTTGTTGGATGGGGGGCCTGAAGTTGGTCGTTCGTGCGGTCATACGGGTGGGGAACATAAAGTCCTGAAAAAATGGATGAGCGCGTGCAATTACATCCCTGTCTTCGGAGTCGACAAAGATACCGGGGAACAAACACAAAAAGAATTGTACCTGGCCAATGCTGGTTTGATGATGAGCACCATGAATGACAGGGGATATGCATGCCCAAGTTCACTTTTATGGGACCTGGGTAATACTGTCTTTAGCCATAAAGCTGCTGATCCAGCCAGGATCCTTGATCTGGGAGCCGCTTACTGTCAGACCACATGGAGTCTTCTTGCAGACTCCAGAAATGAAGGAGTGCCTTTCCATATTACATCCGTAGATTCTTGCAAAGAACATCTGGCTCTTGGAAGGAAGCAGGTGGGTATTTTCAAGGAAAAATTCGGCAGAAAGCATAATCAATACCGCTTTGTTGTGGGCGATATGAGCGTCTTTTTAGAAAAAGACAAGGGGCCGTATTCGGCAGTCTATGCCTCTTTTTCCTTAAATTGGTTAACACCTAAAACCATGGTAAGGGCTCTAGAAAGAATATGGGAAATTTTAGAACCTGGTGGGATTCTTTTTATTGGCTTGCCTGATATATGGCAACGTAAGAGCATTCATGAAACTTTTCAAAAGTTGAAAGAAAGTGGAGAGACTTTATTTCCGGGATCTTCCCCTTTATTACTTCCCGAAAAACCGACCGAAGAAGAAGCTGCCCATCTGAATTACCACGATGCGGTTACCATCACAACTTTACTTTCTGCTTTTGGTTTTGATGTACAAGAAGCCCAACCCCGTGTTGAAATAGATCGACAAGAAGCCCTTGATCGTTATAAACAGACGGGCTGTTTTTTACCAAAAAACACGAGAGAGTTACAACTTTTCCACGTATTAGCGGTGATTGCCACAAAGGGTGAGAAACCAACCAACCAACCAACCAACCAACCAACCAACAATCAGGCGTTGAAGGAAAAATATCAAAAAGAGGCTGGATGTGAAATGTTGGCAGGTGAGTACAAAGCTGCAGAAAGGTAACCCTAACATCCTTACTTTTTCGTCCAGTGAAACCTGACCCGGTTTTGAATGGCGCATAACATGTCATAAGGACAATGGCTTGTATATTCGGCAACCTGTTCAATGGGCAGGTTGTTCCCCCATAAAATAACTGGGTCGCCTGCTTTGGCATCGGGGCAATTTTCTAAGTCGATGGTCGTCATATCCATCGACACTCTTCCAACGACGCGACAGCGAATATTATTCACCAAGATGGGCGCCCCTTCTCTGGCGGTGCGCGGATAGCCGTCTCCGTATCCAATCGCGATCACACCAACACGCATATCCTTTGGGCAAACAAATTGACTGCCGTAACCGATTGACGACCCTTCAGACAGATGACGTATCGCTATTAATCGGGTTTGTAGGGTCATGACAGGCTTTAGGTTAAAGTCAGCGGCTACCTTCCCCTTAATAGGTGAAACCCCATACAGCGACATACCGGGGCGAACAACATCATGGTGGGAAGCAGGAAAATTAATGATCCCCGCCGCATTGCAAAAACTTTTTAAGCCAGGAAGGTTTTTTGTAAAGTTTTCAAAACAGTTAATTTGCTGTTGATTCAGGGGATGATCCGCTTCGTCTGCGCAGGCAAAATGAGAAAGAATACCAATTGGTTTTATGATGTGGGGGTTTTCTAATAAAGCCTGGTAGGCCTTGGGGCCCTCTGATGGGGTAAACCCTAATCGCCCCATGCCGGTGTCAATCTTAATCCAGGCCTGTAAGGGTAGTGGTAAGGAAAGAGTTTCAAGTGCCTTGATTTGCCACCAATCATGAAAGATGACCTGGAACTTTTCGCACGAGGCGATTAACAGTTCGTCCTGTTCAAAGATTCCCTCCATCAGGGTGATGGGCCCCTCAATGCCCGCCCGTCGTAGGGCAATCGCTTCATCACTAGAGGCGACCCCTAAGCTGTAGACACGTTTATCAAGTCGCGAAGAAATTGACCGAAGCCCGTGCCCATAGGCATTGGCCTTGACTAAGGCAAGAATCTTCGAAGAGGGAGCTTGAGACTGAATGACTGATAAATTATGCAATAAATTCTCAGTCGACAGAATGGCTATGGCTGAACGGGACATTTTTTATCTTTCTTGATACCCTTCGTCTTTCGAAATCTGGATTCGAAATCCATTGGGTATTATACATTTAAAATACTTTACATACTTAATTTCTGGGCAACCTCGTCACTTACCTCGAAATTCGCATAAACATTTTGCACATCGTCGTTATCTTCTAAAACATCAATCAGTTTGATAACAGTTTTGGCTGTATCTTCATCACAATTAACGGTGTTCAAGGGGCGCCAGATAACTTTGGCCTGAAGTGGATCACCCAAGTGTTCAATAAGATAGTCACGAACATGGGCAAAAACTTCTAAGGAACAGGTTACTTCTAAAATCTCACCCATGGTTTCAACGTTATCAGCTCCGGCTTCGACGGCAGCTTCAAAGACACGGTCAAAGTTAAATTTATCAGTACCAAATTCCAGAGAACCAATACGTTCAAAGCAAAAACTAACGCTGCCGCTTTCGCCCAGGTGTCCGCCATATTTGTTAAAACAAGACCGAACTTCCGAGGCTGTGCGATTGCGATTGTCGGTTAAGATTTCGACGATAACAGCAACACCCCCATGGCCATAACCTTCATACCGAACTTCTTCATAGACAGTACCATCTTCCCCGCCGACAGCACGCTTTAAAGCGCGGTCAACGTTATCTTTTGGCATGTTCGCCGATCTTGCAGACGCTAGTGCTGCCCGAAGCCGAGGATTAGAACCAGGGTCAGGCAATCCTGAACGCGCAGCTACTGTAATTTCGCGCGCGATCTTAGCAAAGATACGTGCTCGTTTTGCGTCTTGGGCCCCTTTTCGGTGCATGATGTTTTTAAATTGTGAATGTCCAGCCATAGTTTAACGTTAGTCCTTGTTGTATATCCAATTATCTAGGAACAGATTCTCAGATATTTTAAAGGAAAACAAAGGTTTTTTATATTGACGATCATACAAAAATATGGGACAGAAATACTACAAACAGAAAGCGTAGTTTCTTAAAACATTGACCATCACGTATATAGGAAATTTTATAGATTTTCTTGAATTCGGTCTATTCACAGCGCTTTTACCATTTATAAGTAAAGATTTGCTGGGTTGTTATGATCCCCATATCAGGGCAGAATTCTGTTATCTAGCTGTATTTGCGGGCTTCTTAGGCCGGCCAGTGGGCGCGTTTGTCCTTGGAAAGTTTGGTGATATCTATGGCAGTCAGCGTCTTTTGGTGTTTTCCGTTTTAGGAATTTCAGGGGCAAGCATGATCTTGGCCTTTTTACCTAGCAACAATTACTATGTTATTGAAATGATTATTCTGTGTCGGTTTTTGCAAGGTTTATTCACAGGGGCTGAATATTCGGCTGTTGTTGTCTCTGCGACACAAACAAATTCTGTTAGAGGTAGCTATCAGTCTGTTGCTATTATGACGGCCAGTGGTGTATTAGGTGTTTCTGTTGCCCAATTTATTGCCTTCTTGTTGTCGATGCTGCAAATGGATGTATCTAGCTGGAGGTACGCGTTTATCTTGGTTTCCTTAATTGGCTTTAGCACTTTTCTAAAGCGGGCGTGGTCTTACAAAAATGATTGGCAGGTGCCGACCACACAACGTGAGTCTGTTCCTTTAAGAAATTACATTCCTGAAGTTTTTATCTGTATCATTGTCTTGGGGTTGGCTAACTCCATGTTTTACTTGGTGAATACATTTATTAATACATATAAAATGCTTCTTAATTCTAATCTGGCCACATCACAATTTTTGTTAAATTTTATAGCGACGTCTTTTTTCGCCCTCAGTATTTGGTTGTGGAGTCTTTATCTGTCTAGGAGAAATCATCAACCTTTCAGAATAATGCAATATAGTATTTTCAGTATGCTTTTTCTCTTAGGGCCCCTATTTTATGCGTACGTAGAAGGTATCCCTTTGTGGATTAGTGCCATCATTCAAATGGCTCTTATTGCTAGTATTCAATTATTTACGGTAGTAGGAATTAGTTTTATTCCCCGCCTTTTTCCAACGCCCATTCGCATTCAAGCTTGTGGCTTGGGTTTCAATTTAGGCATCTCGTTATTGGGCGGTGGGTTTCCTTACTTAAGTTTAAAATTGACAGAGAAAACCGGAAGTCTCTATGCGCCTTCGTTTGCGGCTGTTCTTGTGCTTGTGGTTACTTACATAAGCTTGAAAGCCCTAAGTGTGCGTTATCCTGAAATGCTGGGTACTAGGTGTGCTTCTTCTGAAGTTGCGGGCCCTGACAATAAACTTCTAGAAAAAACTTCACAACACGGCTATAAATAGTACCACTAACACCGAAAGGGGGTTTGTTGGTTTTTTCAAACCAATTCTTACCTTCCGATGTCGTTGTGCCTAGGGCGTGGCGATTTTTATCTTTCGGGTGGTTTAATCGGAAAACAATAAAAGGATTTTTATATATGTCTATGCCTACGTTTACTATGCGCCAGCTATTAGAAGCTGGTATCCACTATGGTCACACCACACGTCGTTGGAATCCTAAAATGGGTCCCTATCTGTTTGGGGTTAGAAGTGGAATTCATATCATCGACTTGGAACAAACAGTTCCTTTGTTATTTCAGGCTATGCAAGCTTTGAGAGACACCATCTCTGGTGGTGGCCGTGCTTTGTTTGTGGGGACAAAACCTCAGGCTGCTGAAAAAATCAAAGAATCAGCCAAACGATGTGGTCAATATTATATTAACCACCGATGGTTGGGTGGAACACTAACTAACTGGAAGACTGTTAATCAGTCCATTAAACGGTTGGTAGAGATGGAAGAAGCGTTGGCGAGCCCTGCTCACTTGACGAAGAAAGAAGTCTTAAAGATTCAACGTGAACATGACAAGTTGGAATTAGCCATTGGCGGTATTCGTGAAATGGGCGGCTTGCCAGATATTTTGTTTGTGATTGACACCAACAAAGAAGCCATCGCCATTCTAGAAGCTAAAAGATTAAAAATTCCTGTCATCGCCATTCTGGATAGCAACTCGAGCCCAGAAGATGTCACATATCCTATTCCTGGTAATGACGATGCCTTGCGCGCCATTAACATGTATTGCGATTTGATGGCAGGTTCTGTTTTGGATGGCTTGCAGGCCGAGATGATTTCAGCCGGTATTGATATTGGCGAGTCGGCAACTCCTGACAGTGAATTTTCTTCTGAAGCTGAACAGCCGGCTGGACTGTAAGCAGTCTCTTCCATTGTCATTGCGAGGAGCGCGAACCGACATGGCAATCTCCCGGCATTTCAGTTGCTTTTAGGAGATTGCCACGCCCTTTTCAGGGGCTCGCAATGACGGCTTTCTGTTTTACACACACAATATTATTTTTTTGAGGATTCAAATGACTGAAATATCTGCAACTTTAGTAAAAACCCTTCGTGAAAAAACCGGCGCTGGCATGATGGATTGCAAAAAAGCTTTACATGAAGTGAAGGGCGATTTAGAGGCTGCGACTGACTGGTTGCGTAAAAAAGGGTTAGCGGCAGCCGCTAAGAAATCCGGTCGTATTGCTGCTGAAGGGTTGGTCGGTGTTGCTGGTATTGGCAAATCTGCAGCTGTTGTTGAAATTAACGCCGAGACTGATTTCATAGCTCGCAATGCCAATTTTCAGGCCTTGGTTTTACAAACGGCAGAGATTGCAGCCAAAGCCCCTCACACAGTTGAAAGCTTAAAAAGCGGTGCTTTCAAAGGCGAATCAGCAACGATTGAAGAAGAAATTACCCGCTTAATAGCCGTGATTGGCGAAAACATGAATTTACGTCGGGTGACGCGCCTGTCTGTTGATCAGGGCATTGTTGCCTCTTATGTTCACGGTGGGGTTGCTCCAGGTCTAGGGCGTATTGGTGTTTTAGTTGCCTTAGAATCAGCCGCAGAACCTGCTAAACTTGAAGAGCTGGGCAGAAAACTGGCCATGCACGTGGCTGCAGCTAACCCACAGGCATTGACCATAGAGGAGCTTGATCCAACCTCTCTAGAACGGGAACGGGCTATTCTTATTGATCAGGCGCGTGCTTCGGGCAGGCCAGAAGAAGTGATTCAAAAGATGGTTGAAGGCCGCTTAAAGAAATTTTATGAAGAAGTTGTGTTCTTGGAACAAACCTATGTTCTTGACGGTAAAACGAAAATCGCTGATGCGATTGAACAAACTGCAACGGAATTGGGACAGCCCATTCAGTTGAAAGGCTTTTGCCGTTTCGCCTTGGGCGAGGGCATAGAAAAAGCTGTCAGTGATTTCGCAGCTGAAGTTCAAGCCCAAGCAGGTCTTTAATTATTAAAAAGGCTAACTGTTGTGTTATCTGCGCCAAAAGACGGCTATCAGCGGGTTCTGCTTAAACTATCAGGCGAAGCTTTAGCAAGTCTGCAGCCGCCTGCTGGCCAAGGTCATAAGAAGTTTGGCATCGACCCCAAGATGTTGGAAAAGCTGGCGCACGATATTCAGTCTGTTTATCAGACTGGCGTAGAGATCGTTATTGTTGTGGGTGGTGGGAATATCTATCGGGGTGTGCAAGCTGAATCTTCCCCCCCAACAGATCGCACAACCTCTGACCATATGGGCATGTTAGCGACGATCATCAATGGATTAGCCTTACAAAATGTTTTAGAGAATCATGGGATTCCCTGTTGCTTGATGTCGGCTATGCCTATTCCCAACGTGGGTGAAACATTTGCGCGCCGCAAAGCAATTGAGCATCTCAACAAAAAACGTGTTGTTATTTGTGTTGCGGGAACTGGTAACCCTTATTTTACAACCGATACGGCGGCGGCTTTGCGCGCATCCGAACTTGATTGTGATTTATTGCTTAAGGCCACAAAGGTTGCGGGTGTTTACACAGCTGACCCCACCCATCATGCCGATGCTAACTTTTTGCCCACTTTAACCTATCGAGAAGTGATAGAGAAAAAGCTGAAGGTTATGGACATGACGGCGATCACATTGGCAAAAGAAAATAAAATTCCTATTGCGGTCTTTTCAATTTATGAAAATAATGGGTTCAGCAAAGTTTTGAATAAAACCGCACAATTTACGTTCATTTCTTAAATTTTTTATGACTTAAGGTGAGACTATGTCTTTGAATCGTTTTGATACCCGTTTGGCTGATTTTAACCGTCGCATGGATGCGGTTGTTGAAGTTTTAAGTCGTGAATATAGTGGCATTCGTGCTGGTCGTGCAACGGTCAGTTTGTTAGATCCGATTAAGGTTGATGCCTACGGTGCCCTGATGCCTCTTTCTCAGGTTGCCACCGTTGGAGCCCCAGAACCGCGCCTTTTAACGGTGCAGATTTGGGATAAAGGAATGGTCAAGGCCGTAGAGAAAGCCATTCGCGAATCAGACTTAGGCTTGAACCCTGCGGTTGAAGGTCAATTGTTACGTATTCCTTTGCCGGCCATGAACGAACAAAGACGCCAAGAATTAGCAAAGCTGGCGGCTAAATATGCTGAAGAGGCAAAGATTAGTGTTCGTAACGTCCGCCGCGATGGTATGGAACACCTAAAAAAATCCGAGAAAGATGGGGATATTTCTGAAGATGAACTCCACCGCTTGTCAGAAGAAATGCAAACGCTAACAGACGGACATGTTAAAAAAATGGATGAAATGGTTGTGCATAAACAAAAAGAGATTATGCACGTTTAAGGGCTTTTTAAGAGGTCCAACCATGCACCCGGCTTGCCCGGGTGTAACGTCCTAAGCTGGAAATTCAATCTGGTTAGCCAAACTTTTAATAAACAGTGGATGACAGCCCAGGCTTGGTACCCGTCCGTAAAAAGGAATGCCCTTCTGCAGGGCGACTGTTTTATAGTCTTCATCCAACTCTACCAACGTTTCTGAATGGTCTGAAACGAAACTGATTGGCACGACAACTACCGGGATTTTTTCTTCAGCAGCCTTCGATAAGGCCTCTTCGGTGGTTGGTGTCAACCATTGAATGGGCCCAACCCGACTTTGATAACAAAGTTGATAATCAATCAAACAATCAAATTTGATTTCTAGTTTTTTAACAATCGCCTGTACGCTTGCTTCGGTCTGCTTTTGATAGGGGTCGCCCTTATTAATCACCTTTTGGGGTAGGCTGTGAGCTGAAAACAAGATGCGTGGCGTTCCATAGGTCTTTGCCTGTTGATAAATCGGCAATAAAAGATCAACGTGTGCCTCAATAAAATCATCATCGTCATAGTAAGGGTTCACTTCATAGGTGGGCACCGTCAAACCCAACTTCTCAGCCTGTTCATGCCATTCTTGAAAAGATGACCCCGTGGTGGTCGTGGAAAATTGTGGGTATAACGGCAACAAGATAACCTGGTCTGGGACGAATGCCTTAACCTGTTTAATGGTTTCACCCGTTAACGGGTGCCAACAGCGCATGGCGATAAAAACCCGATAGGTATTCTTTTCAGTCGATAACAGCTGTTCCAGGGCTCTTGCCTGCGCCTGAGTGTTTTCTAACAACGGTGACTTCCCACCCATTTTTTCATAAATACCCTGGGCCTTTTTGGCACGCAAGCGGCTGATCATTTGCGCCAAGACCCATCGCAGCGGGTTAGAAAAATTAAGAATGGCTGGGTCATAAAATAAATTAAATAAAAACGGCCGCACTGCTTTTAAGCAGTTGGGCCCGCCTAGATTCATTAAAACGACAGCAGTTTTTTGTGGCATTTCATTAACCAAAAATTAAGACACCGAAGTCTACCATTTAAAAAATAGTGTATTCAAGAGGGTAATTTTTGATCATGAAAGTTTTAAAGAAAGTTTTTTTCTTAGGTTGTTTGTTAGGCGGGATTTACAGTCAGGCAATGGGTGCTGCCGATCCAGATATACAGCTTATAGCTGACATAGAACAAGGATACAAAAAGTTTCAAAGTTGTAAAGTTCCTGGAATATCAAAGCCTGTTCAGTACCTTTGTTATTTACAAGAAAATGCTGACAAAATCGAAAATGCAGCAAAAAAAATTGCCCTAATTATTGCCACAGGTGCTGGTGTTGGGGGCATGGGTGAACGCAAAGCCACACCAACAGAGCGTGCCCTGATGGTAAGGGGTATAAACTTTGCCGTTAGAAAAAAAGTTCAAAAAGCAGAATTTAACCTTATGTTGCTTGGTTCGGATGCTCATTCTAACGGGCACC
Source organism: uncultured Alphaproteobacteria bacterium (assembly GCA_903905285.1). GTDB lineage: Bacteria > Pseudomonadota > Alphaproteobacteria > Paracaedibacterales > CAIULA01 > Finniella. The sequence continues at coordinate 4,681 of CAIVFQ010000161.1, read as the reverse complement.
AAAGTATGGTTGATCGTTTAATTGATCGTTCTCAAGAAATTCAAAAATTGTCCTTAAATAACGTGGAAAAGAATCCAAACTATGATGGTTTTTATCCTCAGGCCCCGGTGTTTCACCCTTACAATGCCTTAAGTCACCCATTCATGTTTTCTGTTGCAACAAAGCTTGGGTTTTCTGTGGCCCGAGATTTCTTACCTGTTGATATTCGGGATAGTGTTAGCGCGCTTTCAGATGAAAACCTTGATCTGTTTTTCATTGCCCAACAAAAGATTCCAGGTGATGAAATCAATACCACTCTCTTTAGGCCCCATTATTGGGTTTCGCCCAATGGAGAAAGATGGCAGAACAACGTGTGGGCGCGGTTTTCTAAGGCCCCTTATGGTGAGACGTTAACCGAAGGTGATGAAACAACACAAGATGTACACGTACATGACAGTGTCTCGTCACCGGATAATTTTTCTGTGGAACGGATTTTGCCGACACCTTCGGGCAGTTTGGCTTTTTGGTCTTTATGTCGTAATCCGGTTAATGACCGTCATGCCTTGACGCTTCATTGGATTCTAGAAGGGGATGATCCTCAAAATTTGTGGGATATTGTTGCGGACCTTTCTGATAAAACCTTGGGTGGTTTAAGCGATCGTATTGCGGCTCACCACAGTTTAAGAAAGCTTTATAACTTTGCGTTTTAGATGCTGATTTTTGTTTATTAACTTGAAAGTAACAAAAGAAACATTATATTCAGAAAATAGAGTTCTATAAGAATTAATTTCTGATGGTGAAAGTTTTAAGCAAGGTCTTTTTCTTTGTTTGTTTATTGGGCGGGCTTTACAGTCAGGCGATGGGACTTGAGGCCCAGATAGAGCGTGAATACGCAGCTTTTCAGGGAAGGCGCATTCCTGATGTAGCCGATCAGCCCTGCAAGGCTGTTCAGTTCATTTATCATCTGCAAGAAAATGCCGCAAGAGATGGGAATGCTGCCCGGAAAATTGCCCTGATTATTGGCAGTGGCGTGGGTGTTGGCGGCATCAGTGAGAACGAAGCGACCCCAGCAGAACGTGCCTTGATAGTACGGGGGTTAAACTTTGCCGTTAGACAAAAGGCTACACATGGCGTTAATCTTAGCGGTGGTGGTGCTGATCATGTTCGCAAGCACCAAGCTGTAGTTGCGCGTTTGATTGAAAGTTCTCAAAAGATTCAAGGGTCACGCTTGAAAGAAGTAGATCGTCATAAAATGTACTACGACTATTTTCCTAAAATGCCCGTTCTCCACCCCTATCAACCAGAATTTGGCAATGACATGTGGGAGGGCCAAAAACGTGTTCTTGTTGACATAGTGCCCGTAAAGCAAAAATTAGACACAACGTTTTCTCGACCTTTGTTACCTAGTGTTCTTCAACAACAAATTACAGGTATCGCAGACAAAGATATTGATGTATTTTTCGTTGCCCAGGCGTATATATCAGCTGCTGAGGGTTCTCAGGATCTTCTGTTTCGTCCTCAATATTGGCTTGATCCAGACGCGCCACTTGCAGAAGGAGGATACGCTAAGGGATTTGATCCCTATATCAGCTTTTGGCAAACGCCCACAGGAACAACAATCAACCATGATAGTGGCGTCTTTTATGATGCCGGGTTTAGTACGCATATGGGGGATGGAGACATTAATGTTTCTTCAGGGGAGAATTGCTCTGTTGAAGATTTCATTGCTGGAAGAAGAGGGAAAAGTTTGGCGTTTTGGTCAATCACCAGTTATGGTGGCCGCCATGCCCTGACCTTGCATTGGTTGTTGGACCATGAAGATGCGCAAGGCTTGTATAACATACAACGCCGCTCTGGAACTCTGGGCGCCCTAAGCGACGGCGTTGTCGCTCACCACAGTTTAAAGAATCTTTATTCACCCTTTTAATCATAACTGACCCCCGTCAAATATAACCCATAGGCGGGGGCGGTGGGGCCGGAAAGATGTCGTTGTTTAGAATCGCGAATTTTGATGACATCTTCACGGGTCCATTTCCCCTCGCCCACGCGTTTTAAAGTGCCCATCATAATGCGCACTTGGTGATGCAAAAATGACCGCGATTGAATGGTCGCCATAATCCTGTCCTTTTCAGCCACAACATCAAAACGGGTTAAGGTTTTGACGGGGTTTTTCCCCTGACATTTGGTGGCACGAAAGGCGCTGAAATCATAATGTCCTACCAACTCTTTGGCGGCTTCTTGCATTGCCCCCACATCTAAGGCGCCATGACGTGCCACGCCCGTTCAGGGTCAATCACCAAGGGTGCGCGCCGATTGATAATACAATAGTTGTACGTGCGCACGGTGGCCGAGAATCGCGCATGAAACGTACTGTCAGCTTCCTCAACCTCTAAAACAGACACACCCTGATCTTGCAGATAAAAATTTAATGCATCTCGCAGCTGTAAGGGGGGAAAATATTTATCAAGATCGAAATGCCCAACTTGACCCGTGGCATGAACACCCGCGTCGGTGCGACCAGCACCCTCCACCAAAACCTCTTGCTTGGTAAGTTTAAAAACAGCGATCGATAGGGCGCCTTGAACGGTTATCAGCTCACCTTTTAACGGGTGACTTTGACGTTGCCATCCACAAAAACGGGTGCCGTCATATTCGATGGTTATTTTGTAACGATAAAGAGCAGACATGATTTTCTAACAGTTCTTAAAACAAAATACTAAAAATTAACGCAATCTTAACGATAAGGATTGTACTTTTAAAGGTAAGACAATGAAAAAGAATTCGGCCAGGCCCATTGGGGCCACCATAAAAAAGACTGAAACCTGATTAAAAGGACAGAGGAGACAGAGAACAATGTCAGAAAGTATACAACACAAACTGGATCGTGTGCGTCCGCCCCGTGTGCAAATCACTTATGATGTTGAAATCGGCAATGCTATCGAGATGAAGGAATTACCTTTTGTCGTGGGCATATTGGCCGACTTATCAGGGATGCCGACCGATCCATTGCCAAAAATTAAAGAACGCAAATTTGTTGAAATTGATCGCGATAGTTTTAACGAGATTATGGCATCCATCAAACCGCGCTTAGCTGTAAGGGTTCCTAACAAACTGGTGGGCGATGGCAGTGATACCAGCGTTGAGCTGTTTTTCCAAAGTATGGATGACTTTGGCCCGTTGAGTTTGGTAAAGCAAATTCCTCCCTTGGCAGATTTGTATCAATCGCGCACTCTCTTAAAAGATTTGTTAACCAAACTTGATGGCAATGACGCTTTAGACGAATTGCTGACCGAGATTATGTCGGACACCGCTAAGCATGACGGCTTGGTCGCTGATTTGGCCATTACTGATGCGACACCAACACCTGTTTTCACAGAACTGTTAACAACAGGAAAATTGGCGCGCGATGAAACACAAAACCCCTTTGCGCACCAAATGCTTGGGGAATTTATCACACAATTGGCCAATCCACCGGCTGTTGTTACCAACAATGTGGTTGCCTTTATGAGCCAGCGTATTCAGCAAATTGATGAATTGATTGGCGCTCAATTGAATGAAGTTATGCACCACCCTGACTTTCAAAAGTTAGAAGGTTCATGGCGCGGTCTGAATTACTTGGTAATGAACACAGAAACCAGCACCCATTTAAAACTAAGGTTGTTGAATATTACCAAAAAAGAATTGCTGCAAGATTTGGAAAAAGCCATTGAATTCGACCAAAGCCAGCTGTTTAAAAAGATTTATGAAGAAGAATACGGCACCTTTGGTGGTCACCCTTATTCATGCCTGGTTGGTGATTATGAATTCACCCGTCACCCGCAAGATTTGGAATTGTTGGAAAGAATCTCTGGCGTTGCCGCAGCGGCCCACACCCCGTTAATAACTGCAGCACACGCTAAACTTTTCGATTTAGACAGCTTTGAACACCTGGGTGTCCCCCGCGATTTAAGCAAAATCTTTGAAAGCCTGGAATTGATTAAATGGACATCTTTCCGTGGCAGCGAAGATTCACGCTATGTTGCGTTAGTATTGCCCCATGTTTTGATGCGGCTTCCCTATGGTGCTAATACCGTGCCAGTGGATGGGTTAAATTTCGAAGAAGACGTCACCGGTTCAAACAGCAGTCATTTCTGTTGGGGGAATGCGGCATATATTTTAGGACAGCGCATCACCAATGCCTTTTCCTTATATGGTTGGACAGCGGCCATTCGAGGCGTTGAGGGCGGTGGTATTGTTGAAGATTTGCCATCCTATACCTTTAAAACAACCGATGGTGATATTGCGTTGAAGTGCCCAACCGAGACGGCCATAACCGACCGTCGTGAAAAAGAACTAAGTGACCTTGGGTTTATTTCTTTGTGTCACTGCAAGGGAACAGACTACGCGGCCTTTTTTGGTGGTCAAACCAGCCAAAAGCCAAAGGTGTACAACTTAGATGATGCCAACGCGAATGCGTCGTTGTCGGCACGGTTACCTTATGTATTAGCGGCTTCCCGTTTTGCCCATTACATCAAGGTGATTATGCGCGACAAGATCGGCAGCTTTATGACCAAAGATAACGTTGCTGCCACATTCAAGCTGCAAGTGCAACACAGTGTAAATTTTCATTAAAGACCTGAAGAGGAGTTTTCCACATCAGTTTCTTTCTTGGAGTTTCATTGTAGTTTAAGATCGTTTCATCAAAGTCTTCTTGTGTCATATG
>CAIVFQ010000160.1 GCA_903905285.1 uncultured Alphaproteobacteria bacterium | reverse complement strand
TAATTCGAGGCTTTCTCTCAACGAGACGCAAACAGGGGTTTAATATCTTTCATGCCATACTAAATCCTAAGTTCTGCCCACAATAAACCTGGGTAGTTACAAAAATTCATCGTTGAGTAATGAGAGATATTGACTTCAGAGAAAGAATGATATATAAGGGACTCCTTCCGTCCAGTAAGGAGGCAAAAAAAACAAGCCTAGCAGGTTTCCGTGTTAGGCCTATAATTTGCACAAACTACACCCATGGCCATAATGAAGACTGTCTCCCTTTAATTAATAAGTCGAAGGGCATGCCTCCTAAAAAATTTCCACAGGAGATTTTGATCATGGGCGCTGAGCTCGGGGTAAAGATCTCTAATAATATCCCTGTAAAATTCTTTGACCGTTGTATCAGCGGAAAAATGATAATTTTTCCTCTTCATTAACAGATGAATACAGTCAAATTGATGGGCAAAGGAATTACGAACAAAATCCTTATTAAACAGAGAATATTCACTATCCTGGTCAAGATATTCCAAGAAATTATGACTGACATACGCAACGTTGATCGGATCTTTGATCTCATTGGCCCGTTGCCCATCATTCTCATAAAACTCGACACTCCATTTAGCAAATTGGGAACGCGATAACATTGTCACCTCGTCACCCGCCTTTTTGTGCACAATGTCGAAAGCATCAATATCCGGATGATTATGATAGATGCATTCGAAATCCAGAATCGCTGAATGCAGCCTATAATAGTGAGGACTAAAGTTGAAACGGTCAGCTTTTGATCTAAAAAGAGTAGAGCGGTTGTGCTGATAAAAGGCATAGGTCTCTGATTCAGACTCTCCATGAGACTGAAATAAAATTATCCTGATACAATCGGTCAATTTAATTTTTCCATTAGAACTTGTTTCCATCATAAAACTCCAAATAAGTAAAATTTAAGATGGGCAAGCTTTTCCTATAAAGTTTCCAAAAGAAAATAGGCAAAAAACACGCCTAGCAAAAGAATGAATTCACATGAGAGGGGCAGAACGATTAGGACTTGACTGTGCCGACTACATAAATCGTTTTGATGGATGGGAAGGTTTGACAGAAACAAAACGCCATTCTACTAACAAGAATTGTTTCGTGTCCAGATTGACGAATGGTAGAATTGAGGAAGAATGAAATTTAGGGTAATTTGATAAAAAATTAAAATCCCCCTGAAAGCCGCAGAAAGATTGGTGCCTGCTGCCGGACTCGAACCGGCACGCCCGCAAGAGCGACAGATTTTAAGTCTGTTGTGTCTACCATTCCACCAAGCAGGCAACCTGAAATTATTGGTATCGTTTTTCAATTAAAGGGTCAATCTTTTTCTACATTTTGAGATGCGAAAGAACAGATTTGTTTAGGGGGCACGTTGCATCATTTAAAGGGAAGGCAAGTTGCTGAGAGGAAGCCTCAAGCGCCCGAAAGCAATAATTCCGAAGATTTATTGCCGCACTTTAAAAAATCTCTTCCTAAAAATCCAATTGAATTATTCAGTTAAAAAATCGATAAGAAAACCGACAGAACAATCAACAAGACAACCATTGTGTAAAAAAAGCGCTGAATGCCTGAAAACCTGTTGGGAGCTGTTGATCCCTTATCGATTTCAACTTCACCATATTCGTTAATTCGCGGTGTATTGGTGGCATTAGGCTTTTTTCGTGGTGCTTTAAATGGAATAATTTTTGAGTTATCGTTTCCAGACATAAAGGTCCTATTTTATTTTTTTCTTTTTCAAGGATGCCCAGCTTTTAAAAAAGTTGCAAAGTTTTCATGAATCCATTACAAAAAGAATAGATACCTTTACTGCAAGCTTGCTGTAAGGGGGTGTAGCTCAGTTGGTTAGAGCGCCGGCCTGTCACGCCGGAGGTCGCGGGTTCGAGTCCCGTCACTCCCGCCACCTTATTTCATGACTTTAAAATCCGACTTTATGAGAACGGCCTTGAGCCAGGCCAATCAGGCTTTTCATTGCGAAGAGGTTCCCGTTGGGGCTGTCATAACCCATCAAGGGCAAATTATTGCCCAAGCCCATAACCTTTGCCATACCTTAAAAGATGCCACGGCCCATGCTGAAATTTTGGCCATTCGTTTGGCGTTGCAGCATTTTGGGCAGCCCTTCTTAGGAAATTGTGACCTGTATGTAACCTTGGAACCCTGCGCCCATTGTGCAGGGGCTATTGCCTTAATGCGTATGCGGTGTATTTATTTTGGTGCCTATGACCCTAAAGGTGGCGCTGTTGATCATGGGGCCAGGGTCTTTGACCACAGCCTTCATAAGCCGCAAGTCATAGGGGGGGTTCTTGAAACAGAAAGCGCAGCCCTCTTGAAACAATTTTTCCAAACTCGACGTTACACACAAGACCCGCCATTGTTATAGACGAGACCTAAGGGGTTTTTTTGCGAAACTTTTCCAAACGCAACCAGTGCTCAGGATTCTCTGCGGCATGTTTGTATCCATCTTCGTACAGCCTTAAATTACGCTTCGAGTCTGTTGTGAAGTACATGCCGTTTAAAAGCCAAGCTTTTCTCCATATAAAACTCCACATATAGGGTGATACTAGAACTGTGTTGACATCAACCTTTGGCCAAAAATTAGTGCTTTTAACAGGTTTTGGTTAGAGGTGAAATGAGCAATACGTTTACTGCGCAGACCCCATGCCTTTGTTAAAGTTATAATGGCCCTGTTCGAAGCTTTTTCGTGGGAATCTGAGGGAAGATATTTCAAAAAAGTGCTTGTCATAACCTCAGCGAAATTAAAGTATACCCCAGTTGTTTTGGTTGCACATGTTGAGTATGCTTCGGTCAGCCACTTTTCTGTTGCGTCTTGAATAGAAACGTCAGCGGCTAAAAGTGTTGCTGGCAAAGACCCTGAGGACGACCCTAAGAAACAAACTTTTGATAAGTCATAGGTTTCTTGCAAATATCTGGCCACGCCAAGGTGAAAATGAACATAATGTCCTGCGCCTGAAAAGCTAACTGATTCCTCAAACCCTTCGGGAAGGGTTTTATAGTCATGAGAAGGTGTGGGCGAATGAACTTTTGGAAACGGGGTTCCCTCTAGAAAGCTTTCTTGACTGGCGTGACCGTTGTTTAAGAAAACAGATACTATTAGGACCAAACAAACCTTAGAAACTCTCTTTTTAAGGCCATTGAACGACATACTTTTTCATAAATTCTTTAGCAAGCTGATTAGGTTATTTTTCTATAGGATCATTAAGAAAGTAAACCTGCTGCGTAAGTCGAGGCAGTTGGCTCAAAGAAGCTGACAGATCCCATTTCCCCATTTTTGTTTAGGCTATAGCGAATCCATTTTTGAGATTGACGATTCCAGCG
>CAIVFQ010000159.1 GCA_903905285.1 uncultured Alphaproteobacteria bacterium | reverse complement strand
GGAATCGTCAATCTCAAAAATGGATTCGCTATAGCCTAAACAAAAAATAGGGGAATGGGGATCATGTCACTCTCTTGCAACAAACTACCTCGACTTACGCAGCAGGTCTAATGGCAAACGCATCTCTATCATTTAAGATTTTTTCGCTGCTGCATTACCAGGTTCCACCTCTTCGTTATAGATAATGACTTCATCGGGGCGGGCAAAGTTTAAAATTAGGCGGGCGCGTTCTTCAAGCATGTCAAGGTCAAGATTGTTGGGGCTTAACAAGTGGACTTGTCTTTCCAGAATTTCCCGTTGCGATTGTAAGGTCGACAAGGTCACCTCATCATCTGCTATTTTTTGCTGAAGCCGCATCCAGGCAAAAAAACCTCTTTCCCCTTGAAAGATATGGTAAACGAAATAAATCAGCAAACAAACGCCTAAAAGGGGGCCAAGGATAGAACGCAGGCGTCGCGGTTGGCGCGTAAAGCCGCCTGTTCTTTCTGTGGTTTCAAAAGTGCTCACGTTAGGGATCCCAAGGTGGCAGACTCACCAATTTCTTCGGCAATGCGCAGCAAGCGATTATATTTACCCACACGATCAGATCGACATAACGAACCCGTTTTGATTTGTCCGGCCGATGTGGCAACAGCTATGTCAGCGATGGTTGTGTCTTCTGTTTCGCCCGATCGATGGGAAATAATGGTTTTAAACCCATGATGTTGGGCAATTTGAATGGTGTTTAACGTTTCCGTTAAAGTTCCAATTTGGTTGGGCTTGATTAAAATGGCGTTCGCAGATTTTTCGCGAATTCCCCGTTGCAGGCGTTCTGGGTTGGTGACAAACAAATCATCGCCCACCAATTGTAAATCAGCACCCAGGGTTTGATTCATCTGCGCCCACCCCTGCCAGTCTTCTTCGAATAAGCCATCTTCAATGGAAATAAGGGGATAATTTTTGGCTAACCCTTGATAAAAATCAATCAGCTGAGAAGACGTATAAACCTGCCCCTCAAGATGATAAGAACCCTTTTTGTATAGTTCATTGGCAGCAACATCTAAGGCCAAATGAATATCAACACCTGGGCGATAGCCAGCAGCCTCAATGGCTTTTAAAATAAAATCCAGGGCTTCATTCGTGCTTTTTAAAGCTGGAGCCAAGCCACCCTCATCACCCACGTTTGTACTGTGTCCGGCTTTTTTGAGTAAAGATTTAAGGCTGTGAAAAACCTCTGCCCCCATACGGATGGCGGTTCCTATATCTTGGGCAGAAGAAGGAATCATCATGAATTCTTGCACATCAATACCGTTGTCAGCATGGGCGCCGCCATTTAAGATATTCATCATCGGCATGGGCAGACGGTTTGTATGAACGCCCCCTAGATAACGATAAAGCGGCATGCCAAAAGAGGCAGAAGCAGCTTTTGCCACAGCAAGGCTAACCCCCAACAACGCATTCGCCCCTAACCGTGATTTGTTTGGCGTACCATCTAAGGCAATCAACACCTTATCAATTTCGGCCTGATCGTCGGCTAATTCACCGGCAAGGGCATCAAAGATTTCCCCTTCAATTGCTGCCACGACTTGCAAAACCCCTTTGCCGTGATAACGCTTTGGATCTTGATCCCGTTTTTCTACGGCTTCAAAACTGCCAGTCGAAGCACCAGAAGGAACAGATGCAGAGCCCAGGCTGCCGCATTCTAAAAGAACGTCAACTTCAACTGTTGGGTTGCCACGGGAATCTAAAATTTCACGGGCGGCGATATCAATAATTTCAGGCATCTGAGTCTCTTTCTATAAAAAACGGGGGTAGGCTTTGGACACTTTGTCTAGGGCCATCAGCTCGGTTAAAACCTGGGGCATGTCATGTAAATGAATCATGTTCGGGCCATCACTGGGGGCTTTGTCAGGGTTTTCATGGGTTTCCATGAAGACACCAGCCACACCCACAGCCACTGCGGCACGGGCCAAGATGGGTGCAAATTCACGTTGCCCGCCTGATGATTGCCCGGCTCCGCCCGGTTGTTGAACTGAATGGGTTGCATCAAAAATAATAGGACATCCTGTTTTTGCCAAAATCGGTAAAGCCCGCATGTCGGAGACAAGGGTGTTGTAGCCAAAGCTGGCGCCGCGTTCACATAGCATGACTTGGTCATTGCCAAAGGCCTGCATTTTGGCAACCACATTTGCCATATCCCAAGGGGCCAAAAATTGACCTTTTTTTATGTTAATGGTTTTGCCTGTGGCTGCTGCGGCTTGCAACAAATCGGTCTGACGGCACAAGAAGGCGGGAATTTGAAGAATGTCGACAAACTCAGCCACCTTTTGGCACTGATCAGCATTATGAACATCGGTTATTACCGGGCACTGATACTGTTCCCGTATTTTTTGAAAAACAGATAAGCTTGCCTCTAAGCCTAACCCTCGGTCACCTTTGATACTGGTGCGATTGGCTTTATCGAAAGAGGTCTTATAAATAAGGCCAATGCCTAATTTCTGGCACATCTCTGTTAGGCGCCCTGCCATCATTAGGGCATGGTCTTGGCTTTCCATCACGCAGGGGCCAGCAATAAGGGTTAGCGGCAAATCATTGCCAATTTTCAACGAGCCAACAGAAAGAATGGTATGCATAAGCTTTTGCTAAAAAGAAGGTTTGCCTCCTTTCTAGCAAAAGTTATGGGTTGATTGCTATTTTTTTATAACAGCGATATATCAAAGGGCAGGTTTGGTTGCTTGGTGGAAAATGGCTTTTGCCAATTCTCTTATGGTTCCTTTTTTCCGAGTTGGTGCTGCAGTAGCTGGTCTTGGTGTGTAGACAAGACGATCCTCTAGTCTAGGTGGTGCCACAACAACAGCAGCAACAGGTGTAAGGGCTAGTTTGGCACACTCTGGGCAATCGTCTTGAGGTAGTATCACAACAGCGGGAGTTGGCGCCCGTGGCGTGGCGACTGCCGCTCCAAGACAGCAAGGGGTAAGTGCTGCTGGAGACTGACCTGTAAAAGACTTAGGCACAGCCAGATCGTACCCTAAATCAGTGAAAACACTTTTAACAGCGTCTGCGTGCAGGGGGTCAAATCGAGACAAGAAAGCCGCAGAAGTTGGGTCGCTACTAAGAAAAACTAAATTTTTTGTTTTTGTTAGCTCGGTGCTAGCAACTTTGCGCCAGTCAGGCAAAGCTTGTAGCGTTCTATTGATATCAGGAGGTAGATGCCCTAAATATCCCGCGTAAAAGCTTTTTGTCAGGTTGAACAGGCTGCGAGTGGAATTTCCATCCCGGAACAATGAATAACCCGTCCGATACATGAACTCAATGACAGCCAGCTGAAGCTGGCAGGTTGCTATCTAGACTGGAAGTCGCGGTCAATCTAAAGATAAGTTATGCAAATTATCTGTTTTGTGAGCATCTGTATGATTGTCGATG
>CAIVFQ010000158.1 GCA_903905285.1 uncultured Alphaproteobacteria bacterium | reverse complement strand
TCGCTGGAATCGTCAATCTCAAAAATGGATTCGCTATAGCCTAAACAAAAATGGGGAAATGGGATCTGTCAGCTTCTTTGAGCCAACTGCCTCGACTTACGCAGCAGGTTTATTGAAGCTAATACGTCCATTGATAATCGCCTGAATACGATTTTGTGCGCTGGCGTAGGGCGAGACAGGGTCTGGCTCTGCCGCTGATAAATTCTTAAATAAAATAAGGCAAATTATTGTTAAATAATAAAAAACTCTCATGCTGAATAGCCCCGCTTTTTAATTTTCAACAATCTATGTTTATTTTCTTGTTATTGCAAGATATTTTTTTTGTGGCTATATGAAGACATCGGGTACTTGCGCAGCAGATGCCGCGCAAGTAAGAAAACAACGTGAATTCCAATCCTTATCCACCCTGGGCCATAATCTCGGAAACCTTTCCGGCAACCGTGAATAATTCTTGCCGTGCGGTATGAATAATCTTTTGAGCGGTTGAATAGATCGCCTCTTCACTGTCAGGCATATCGAAAACGACTTCTTTGCATAAGCTGGCTTGGTATTCGCTAAACCTTTTGTATTCCTTAACCTCAGCACACCAATCCCTGATTTTTAGGCGGTTTCTTGAGGTGTTTGCCAAGTCAACTCCAAGGTTGGTAACGTCACGCAGTTCTTTTTCAAAATCAATTCTTGAAAAATAGGGACTGCTTTCTAAGCGACGAATTGCCCTTAAGCGGTTTTTTGCCGATTTTTTCATGGGTTTATATAATGCCTTTACCTGTTGAAAGGAGGCAGCAGGAAGTTGTATTGGTAAGGCCGCTATGGGGATGGGTTCGTCTGTCAGTTCGGCTGACAGTACAGGAGTGGCGGAAATCATTAAAGTCAAAATAACGGGAAATATAAAAAGACGCATATATCACCTACTCTAAATAAAAAGATCACAATTATAAATTACGGGAAAAACATTAACAAAAGATTTACAAATTCAATTAATAAAGCGCCCGTGTTAATCTTAGCTTTCAAAAATGCTTGTGTAACGTCCTAACTTCGGCTTTATATAATTATTAAATACGCAACAAAGAGCAACCAGATGTCCATAAAAGCTGACCGTTGGATTCGTGAACAAGCTATTAACCATAAAATGATCGAACCCTTTGTCGAATCGCAAAAGCGCGAGGGGGTTATTTCTTATGGCCTGTCGTCTTATGGTTATGACGCGCGTGTCGCCCCTGAGTTTAAAATTTTCACCAATGTGGATAATGCCCTGGTTGATCCCAAGAATTTTTCTGACACCAGCCTTGTTCATCGCAACAGTGATGTTTGTATCATTCCGCCAAACAGTTTTGTGTTGGGCCGAACGGTTGAATATTTCCGCATTCCCCGGGATGTTTTGGTGATATGTTTAGGAAAATCAACTTATGCACGATGTGGGATTATTGTGAACGTGACACCGCTTGAGCCCGAATGGGAAGGTCATGTCACCTTAGAATTTTCAAATACCACGCCGTTGCCCGCCAAAATTTACGCCAACGAAGGCGTCTGCCAGTTCTTGTTTTTCAAGTCTGATCAGACGTGCGAAGTTTCTTATCGTGACCGTATGGGCAAATATATGGGGCAGACCGGCGTCACCCTTCCAAGATTATAAAGTCGAGATTATAAGGTAATTTATTTATGTCATTAGCTAAAATTCGTATTGTCGGCGGAAATCCTTTAAGCGGGCAGGTTCGTATCAGTGGGGCCAAGAACTCGGCCTTGCCTTTAATGACTGCTGGCTTATTAACGGACCAACCGTTGGTTCTTAGTAACGTGCCTTTTCGGTTAAGCGATATTCAATTCATGGGGGATTTACTGGCCCAGCATGGTGTTCAGATTAATACGCAAGAGGACGTGGTTGAGCTGCACTCCCATGATATCACCAACACTGTGGCTCCTTACGATATTGTGCGCAAAATGCGGGCATCGATTTTGGTTTTAGGTCCCCTTTTAGCCCGCACAGGTCAGGCTAAAGTTTCCCTGCCCGGTGGCTGTGCTATTGGAACCCGTCCAGTTGATCTGCACATTAATGGTTTACGCCAATTAGGGGCGACGATTGAACTCAGCGAAGGGTATATCAAAGCCCATGCTAGCCAAGGGTTAACAGGCGCTGACATCACCATGCCATTGGTGAGTGTAACTGCGACTGAGAATCTGATGATGGCAGCCAGCCTAGCCAAAGGTCAAACGCGCCTTATTAACGCCGCCCGCGAACCAGAGGTCATCGACCTTGCCCATTGTTTAACAGCCATGGGCGCCCATATCACGGGTGCCGGGACTGACACGATTACGATTCAGGGTGTTGACCGGCTGAGAGGCGCGCACCACCGCGTTATGGCTGATCGTATTGAAACGGGAACATATGCCATGGCAGCAGCCATTACAGGCGGAGAGCTTGAGCTGACGCACACCTCTATTGATTTGGTGACCAGCTTAGTCTCTACCTTAAAACAGGCCGGAGTAGACATTCAATCAACAGATACCGGCTTTAGGGTTCGCGCCTCAACCATTCCTATTCAAGGGGTTGATGTGATGACCGAACCGTACCCAGGGTTTGCCACCGATTTGCAGGCGCAGATGATGGCTGTGATGAGCATTTGCCAAGGGGCCGCCATGGTTACAGAAACCATCTTTGAAAACCGATTCATGCATGTGCCCGAATTATGCCGTATGGGGGCCAATATTACCGTTCACCACTCGTCTGCCTTGGTTCGGGGGGTGAAAAACCTAAGTGGCGCGGAAGTGATGGCAACTGACCTTCGCGCCTCGGTTTCCCTGGTCTTGGCTGGTCTAGCTGCCCAGGGCGAAACCATTGTCAGCCGCGTTTACCACTTAGACCGCGGCTATGAACAGCTGGAACAAAAACTGAACGGCTGTGGTGCCATGGTGGAAAGAATAACAAACTAAAGGGAATTACGACTTTGTCAAAAAAAATTGTTAAAACACGTTTCAATTATCCCTTTGGTTATAAAGGGAATTTGTTTTTCTTTGTTTTTTTTCTGATTTTTTGGTTTCCCTTGGGAGTTGGCTTGGCGTTAAAAAATGGACGGTTTATAAAAAAAGACTCAACTTTTTACCTTTTGTATAAAGGTGGCAATGGGTGGTTATTTCTTTGGTGGATTTTCTTCTTTCCGATTGCTGTCTTGTTAATGCTGATTAAGGGTATTGATTTGATCGAAGAACGCTGTGACCCGTCTTAATTTCCCCTATGCCCTGATTGACCTTACCCACACCTTAACCCCTGAGATTCCTTCGTGGAGCGGGGGTTGTGGATTCCAACAGCAAGTGAAACTTGATTACGATGACTGTGAAACCGACGTTAAATTTCGGGTTCAGCAATTAAAATTACACGCTGGCATTGGCACGCATATCGATGCGCCGTCCCATTGTATTCCTGGTGGAAAAAATATTGACCAGCTAAGTCTTGATAAGCTGTTGGCGCCTTGTGCAGTTATTGATGTTTCTAAAATTGCCCATGAAAAATACACTGTGACTCCCCAAGATATTTTGGATTTTGAACAGCAACATGGGGCCATTTCCCCCCATAGTTTTGTGATTATTTATACAGGGTGGGAACGATTTTGGGGCCAGCCTGAACAATACCGTAACAATCATATGTTTCCTTGTGTTGGCAAGGAGGCGGCTGAATTATTGTTAGAACGAAATGTGGCTGGCTTGGGTATTGATACCTTATCGCCTGATCGGCCATCTGACGGTTTTCCCGTGCATCACCTTATTTTAGGGGCTGGAAAATATATTGTGGAAAATGTGGCCTATGCTTTAAAGATGCCCCCTTTAGGTGCCTATACTCTTGCCTTACCCCTTAAAACACAGGGCGGAACAGAGGCACCAGCCCGGCTGGTGGGCCTATACTCTTCTGATTTCAAGAATTGGCATCGCAAAATCTCGGAAGCTCCGCTTCTCAAGTAGTTATCTACATTCCGATGCTCGCTCCTTATTTTCCGCGCCAATTATTGAAATCATTTGAGTTATAATCCCGGCTGCCTAATCGCAGAGCTCTGGTCAAAGTTTGTGAAAACGGCTACTCTGGCAACGAAATAAAAAAACTAAGGTATGTTTTTATGAATAACTCTGCGCACGCACCCGACCGTTGGTACGGCACCACAATTGTTTCGGTGCGTAAAGGGAATACGGTGGTGATCGGTGGCGATGGCCAGGTGACCTTAGGATCGCAGGTTATTAAATCGCAGGCGCGCAAGGTGCGTTGTTTGGCGAACAATCAAGTTATCGTTGGGTTCGCAGGGGCGACAGCTGATGCCTTTGCCTTGTTTGAACGGCTAGAGGCTAAGTTAGAGCAATACCCTTCGCAACTGTCGCGGGCCTGTGTGGAGATGGCTAAAGATTGGCGAACCGATCGGTACCTGCGTCGTTTAGAGGCGATGATGGTGGTTGCTGACCGGCAAGTTTCTTTAATCCTAACGGGTAATGGCGATGTGTTAGAACCAGAGGATGGCATTATGGCTATTGGTTCAGGTGGCGGATTTGCATTGGCAGCAGCCCGTGCCCTCATTCAAGTCGACACTTATGATCCAGAAACCATCGTGCGTAAATCATTGGGAATTGCCGCTGACATCTGTATTTACACCAACAATAACATTGTAGTTGAATCGTTATCGACTGAAGTTTAGGAAGTTTTAAATGACCGCTTTAACACCCCGCCAAATTGTCGCCGCATTAGATCGCCACATTGTTGGGCAAACCGACGCTAAACGCGCGGTTGCTGTTGCCCTTAGAAACCGTTGGCGACGGTTACAGCTTCCCAAAGACTTGCAAGAAGAAGTTTTGCCCAAAAATATTTTGATGATTGGGCCAACGGGTGTTGGAAAAACCGAGATCGCCCGTCGTTTGGCTAAGCTAGCCCAAGCGCCCTTTTTAAAGGTTGAGGCGACGAAGTTTACCGAAATTGGGTATGTTGGCCGTGATGTGGAACAAATCATCCGTGACTTGATTGAGATTGCGATACACATGACCCGTCAACGAATGCGGGAAGAGGTTAAAATCAAAGCCCGTGCTCAAGCCGAAGAACGCGTATTAGACGTTTTGGTGGGTGAATCAGCCAGTGCTGAAACGCGTCAAAAATTTCGTACCCTTTTGCGCCAGGGTGACTTAAACGACCGGGAAATTGAAATTCAGGTGGCTGATAATGGTGGCTTAAATATGCCAACGATGGATGTTCCTGGTATGCCAGGGGCGCAGATGGGAATGGTAAACTTAGGCGATATGTTTGGAAAAGCCTTTGGTGGAGGTCGCACCAAGACGCGAAAATTAAGTGTGGAGGAATCTTTTGAAGTTCTGATGGCCGAAGAAAGCGACAAGCTGCTTGATCACGAAAAAGCCATTGCCGAAGCCATAGACACCGTTCAACAAAAGGGCATTGTTTTTATTGATGAGATTGACAAAATTTGTGCCCGTGCCGAACGACAAGGCGGTGATGTCAGCCGGGAAGGGGTGCAACGTGATTTGTTGCCTTTGATTGAAGGCACAAACGTGGCCACCAAACATGGCACCGTTAAAACAGACCATATTTTGTTTATTACCTCAGGGGCTTTCCATTTAGCGAAACCTTCCGATTTGTTACCTGAACTGCAGGGGCGCCTGCCGATTCGGGTTGAATTAAAGGCCCTAACGAAAGAAGACTTTGTGCGCATTCTGACCGAGCCAGAGGCCAACCTCATTGAACAGGCCAAAGCGTTGATGGGAACTGAAGGGGTTCAATTAACCTTTACCAATGATGCCATTGATGAAATGGCAATTTTGGCAGCACACATCAATCAGAACATTGAAAATATTGGCGCCAGACGGCTGCATACAATTCTTGAAAAGCTGTTAGAAGAAATCAGCTTTGATGCCAGTGACCGGGAAGATAAAGTGATTGAAATCAGCCGTGAGCATGTTCAAGAAAAAGTGGGCCCCTTAGCCAAGAACCAAGATTTATCTAAGTTCATTTTGTAGGGGGCCCAGCACTGGAGAAAGTTTCTACGCTTTTACAATGGGCTACGGACTTGTTGCGCGCTTGGTTTTCTGTATTTTTCTAGTCTGTCCCAATGTTTTGGGTTAGCTGCAGCGTCTTTGTAACCTTGCGCTACCAATTTCAAATTGTCTTCTTCGTGCAACCTTGGGCGCAAACCACCTATTCTCCATAAATTACTCCACATATAGGGGAAAACGCGGACGGTATTTTCATCGATAATGGGTTGATTATCAGTAAGGGCACCATCAATGTGCCATTTTCCATTAACAGAACAAAAGAGTGACTTGTTAATAAAAAATGGAATCTGACTAGTGGCTGTCATTGAATCGATAACTCCGTCGTTAGAATGCCAATGGGAAAAACGTGTGTTGCGCGGAAAAAATCCCCATTCCATGACAGTTGATGACAAAATAACCCTGCCGGAAACTGTTTTATAGAAATCTTTTTTCCTCACGCTTTCCAAATAAGGGAAAAAGACCTCCTTGCCGATTTCAACCAGATTGAACAAAGGGCCTGTTAGTCTTTTTTGAGCCGCCTCGTAAACTTTTGGGTAACACGCATCCCAAGTTTCTTGAAAAGGAAGGTCCAGGGCAAGCATCATTGCCGCCAAGCATCCCCCTGAGGTTGCCAGGAAACGAACCCTAGAAAGGTCGTAATTTTCTTGTAAAAATCTTGCGACTCCAAGGTGGTAAAAAAAGTGAAAGCCACTGCTGGAAAAACTGATTGATTCGCCAAAAATATCTTCGGGCAAAGATGTTGCTTCGCTAGAGGGACTTAGTAAGAGCCTACGATCATGATTGGTTTTGCAGTCATCATCATCAGTCGCATAGGCGTTTTGAATAAAGAAAAAGCAGAACAGGAAAAGGACTTTTTTATAGGTTCGTAGTTTTGAAAATGTTAGGATGTGCCGTCTTCTTATCAATTTTTTATGGTAAAATTGTAATAAAATTAATTGATACTTGTAAGGGAAGATTTTCATATCATTATTTTCAGGAGTAAATATGTTCACAGCAGCGTTACAAGTCACGGCCATTATTTTATCATTATTCATTGTCCCCTCAGCATCATCGGGTGATTACGACGGCGTTCCCCTCCTCGGCTATGCTCCTGATAGGCTTCATCATTTTAATATTCGAACGGAACCAAGGTGCGGTTGGCAGCCTTATGCGGTTGTTCGATTTCCAGCAACTCATACGCTGGAAATTGATCTTGATGCTTTCAAGGCACAAGAATTGTTTTTATTACAAAGGGTCTGTTGCAGCCTGACAAGTTGGTTCATTGATCATGATCGGCGTATGGAGGCTGTATTCAATTCGCGTTCGGTGTGGAGGACACTGGCAGCTTTAAGCCAACATACAATCCCTGTTGACGGCAATCCCCTTGGGGTTTCTTTCGATACGAGTATGATTGAGACCTCTTTTCTTAATTCTCAATCTATATGGTTAATAGACGACCATATTGAAGACGGTCCGCCTACGATAAAAAGCCAAATTATGGCCGCCTTCCGAGGAAGATTCCCTGATATCACGACAATTGCTTATCGCAGTCAAAAGGGAAGAATCAGTGTGGCTGATGTAACTTCTATGGGGGAAGAATTCTCCCCCCATGGTTTAACGATTGTTTGTGCTGGTTAACTCGCGTCAATTAACTTCCGAAAGGCATCGGCCGTCATGATGCCTTTTTCAACCACCACTGTTCAAGCTATCCGGGGGCGCGGCGGTCCCCCCTTGTCTTTTTCTGTTTTCATTTACATATGGGCATCACCTAAAAGCCTCTGTTGGCTGCTAATACTTGCCCATAAAGCTTGATAGAAGGGGATCATCCCGGGAGGAGAAAGCAATTCAAAACCATCTTTTTCTGAATATTTTAGAACTTCATTTTCACGTTCACGAAGTAGCCATCCTTGATTGTCTGCCGTCCATTCTGCAGGCCCCACTCTAACCCATCTTCCTTGATGAGCATCATAAGGTTCCTTATGTAAAAAGCTAACTTTAAACTGACCATTATCAATTCTTATACAATAATGTGGATTGTTATGAACCCATATTGATTGAGAACCCGTAGAAAAATGAGGCGTTATAAACTGACCAGAACTATTAAGTACCGAACAACGCTGAACATCAGATAAACCTGTTAGGTTTCTTTTCGCAACAGAAGCAAATTTCAGGAAATTTCTTAATTTCTCCATCAAGCTTAAGTCTTGGAAAAACAGGCTACGATAAGTGGGGTGATTGGTATTAAGGAAGAATGATCGACAAAACATATCATAGTTTCTTGCTGTATCCACGCAAACAGATAATTCTTTACAAACATCTTCATCAAGAACGTTCGAATGGTATTTTCCGACAGCCAAGTCTCGTTCTTGTTCTGTCTTTGTCATTAAAGTTGCATATCTTTTGGGTCCAAAAAATTTCATATATTCGTGAGGATTGCTCTGTACACCAAGATATCTTTGGGCTTTTTCTAAAAACGAAATCCCCATTCTAACCCGCTCATACGCAGGAAGAGTTCGTGGTGTCTGGTCATACAAATTGAAAAAAAGATTGGCAACCCAAGAAAGACCATGGGCTCCAGTTTCTGTATCGTATCTGGCAAGCATTCCAAGAACAGCATCTATGGCTGTTTGTGCATCATCGAGCATAGCCTTAGAGAAAGGAGTGCCAGGTTTGACATATTGTTTGACAGCTTTTAAAGCGGGGGTAACAAGGTGCTGACCATCCCATACTTCCTCTAGCTCATGAGACGTCTCAGCAATGTCGTAAGATTCTGGTGATTCTTGTAGACCTTTGGACGTTTCTAACAAAAACCTGCGGTAATCAGGGATTACTGTTGTTGCAATATGGGCCAGACAATTTCTTACAGCTGGCGTCGTAATAGTTTTAGAAACTTGCCCTAGAGACTCACCATCTTTCTTCAAAGCAGCGAGTCTGCCTTTAAGCCTGGCCACCAAGTCTGCAGAAGCATCTGGTAACTGAACAGCGGGCTCTTGCACAGCTGCATCTTCGTCATCGCTGAACATACTAATCCCATTGTTCATACAATAATCTACACCATAAGAAAATCTGATACCTGCATTCGATCTGGCTTGAAGGTCTTGAATTTCTTGATCCAACTCAGAACAACCCTCGAATAAATCCTCAAGACGTTCCTTCAACTTTATAACTTTTTGTAAGTTACCTGCCGAGCCGCTGTGCAGCTGTGAAGGGTCTTCTTCTATTTTAAGTTGTCCTTTTATCTGGGCAGCTTTTGTCTCTAAGCTTTTTAAGGTCAGCGTTTTAACTTTGATGCTGGCGGGGATGTAACCGCGTTTAGCTGATTTTTCATAAAGCTCTAAAAATCTCTTATCGCCCTTACTCTCTTTGTCTTCACCTTGAGTATAAAAACGTACAGCCTTTTTTTCTTGTGGTGTTAGGTCTGCTGCATTGGCCTTAAAGCCAGCAGATAAAGCTAAAAAGATAGCCCCCGCCAAAAATAATCTTTTCCTGTACATATCATTTTCCTAAAAGTTATTGAATATTTTTTAAAGAACAACGCAGTTTAACTACGTTTTTAAAGCATTCTTTGTTTATTTAAGGCGTCACGGTACAACAGGAATTTTGTTTTTTCACTCCTAAAAATCTACCTACGTATATTTTAAATGCTGCATTCCTTATGCCTATAACTTCCGAAAAGCCTCGGCCGTCATGATGCCTTTTTCAATCACCACTTGTTCCAGGGTTTTATAGTCTCCTAATTGGTTAAAACCTTCGCCTTCAGGCGAAAGAGACTTCAGTCCTTGTTTGTATTCTTAAAATTTTAGTAGAGATGGATTTGCATTTGTGCGTCTCATCTGGTACCCTGAGCCGTAGTAAAGCGCGCTTGAGACGAAGGCGAAGGGTACCAGATGACGCAATACAGCAAAACAAGCCATACGGTTTTTCATCATCGTTACCACATTGTCTGGATTACG